>JAFGFW010000026.1 GCA_016930875.1 Deltaproteobacteria bacterium
CCTCCGGCGGACTGGATTCCGGCTTTCGTCGTTCGACCCTGAGGCTCTCGACGGGCCGGAATGACAAAAAATACATTTTTTGACTTTTTGCGAGTTCATCAAATTTGCTATTCCACGTTCTGGACCTGTTCCCTAATCTTCTCAAGTTCACTCTTAAGGTTCACAGCCATATGGGATAGCCTGGTATCCCCTGCCTTGGAACCAATGGTGTTCACCTCGCGATTCAATTCCTGAAGCAAGAAATCGAGAGTCCTGCCAGCCGGACCCTCTGCTTCGAGCACGGTGCGGAACTGTTTCAAATGGCTTTCGGCGCGAACTATCTCCTCTGTAATATCGCTCTTGTCCGCCAGGAAAGCTGCCTCCTGAGCCAGCCGGTTTGGATCTAACTCTACCTTGCCTTCGGTGAGCACGGCTATCCGTTCGTTCAAGCGACTCCGGTATTCTGACAATACGGACGGGGCCAATACTCTTATTCCAGAGATGCCCTCCTCCACGGACAGGAGACGTTTCTGAAAATCATCGTAAATGGCCTTGCCCTCTGAAGTCCGCATGACATCTACGCTTTCTAAGGTCTCACTAACACAAGTTGAAAGGTCTGCCCACGTCTTTTCCAAATCTACCTCAGGTTCTGTTGCCGCAATGATCCCCTCCAAACCAAGGAGGGTTTCCAGTCCGACCCTTTCTTCTATTCCCAGCGATTCGTTCAATTTGCACAATGCCCTGTAATAGGCTTTGGCCAGGGGCACATTCACTTCAATTTCCGGAATCGTGCGAGAACCGTTCTTAATCTTAACAACCACGTCCACACGGCCTCGCGAAACCTTGGCTGCTACCAGCTTCTTTATGCGCTCCTCAAGAGGTCCGCCTGCGGCGAATTGAGGCATACGCACAGAGATCTCACAATAGCGCCTGTTCACACAGCGCATTTCCACTGTATATGAACAGTCTTCGACCGTTTTTTCCGCCCTGCCAAAGGCCGTCATGCTTTTGATCATGTCGTCCTCTCGCCCACTCCCTTCGGTCGCTCGAGCCCACGGAGCTCACTGAGATGACTTCTTGGCCTGATTTTTTGAGAGGGAAAAATCAGGCCAAACAATCAGTCCGCCGGAGCATTTATGATCCTGCCAATGCCCTCTTTGAGCATAAAAATTTCCGACCTTCGCCTTGTCGACATGTCCCGCGGCAGCGGGATAGCACATTGAGCTGAATTCCCCTCTCAGGAATTCAGCTCAAAAGCTCTGTGCCTCTGCGGGCTCTGTGAGAGATAAAAAACCCTTTGATTAGCTACGAGGCTAATATCTTGACTGTCGAACCTGATACAAATATCTGTCTCTAACAGATCTCAAAAAACCAACTATGGCCTCCCCGGCATAGTCCGGATAGGTCCAGTCCAGCGGACGAAAATCACCTTTATGGTAAATCAAAGTCAGGTCAGCATAAATGCCAGCCCTCAGATGGATACGGTGGGTGTAGTTTTTTCCGGTGGCCAGGACAAAGCGTTCTGCCAGCATATATCCCGGGTCGATATTGACCAGCCGCTTGCCTTGCCTTGAAAAGCTGCCTTCGAATCTATTGGCAAGAAGTTTAGCATCAGCCAGTTCCTCTTGCTCAATCAATTTGGAAAAAGCCAACAACCGCCTGAAAAGAGGGCTACCCATCTCAGCCGTATAATAATCTGTCTCATTGAAGGGTAGCCAGGGACTCACCATATCAATTGATCCCCAGGATTCAGACAGACCGCGAAATACCTCCTGGAGGAGGTCCTTGTCCCGCATAAAGACACTAATAACCAATTTAGCAGGTTTTGGTTCGCGGGGAATGCTCATAGCACTTGTAAAGTATCATTGAACATCTGTCATTTGTTGTCTATCTCTCCAAGAGATCCGGTTTTCCATGGTTAGATTGCCAAGTGTACTAACCGGTTAATGAAAAATGCCAAATAATAGATGATAAATGATAGATGTCATGGTCTCCCTATGCTGGTATACTGGAATCCCTGGGCACGCATCCGCTTCGGTTTGTAGATATTTCGCAAGTCCACAACGATTGGGTGTTTCAAAAGCTGCTTCATTCTGTCCCAGTCGATATTTCGGAACCGATTCCATTCCGTGGCAAGGACCAAGACGTCAGCGCCTTCAGCAGCCTCATACGAATCTTTCTTGTAATCAATATCGTGAAGGTGTTCTTTTGCGTGGTCCATCCCCGCCGGATCAAAGGCTTGAATCCTTGCCCCTTTCTCCTGCAGGCCTTTGATTATGGGGATTGTGGGAGACTCTCGCATGTCGTCTGTGTTTGGCTTGAAAGTTAGGCCAAGAATCCCAACCGTTGCACCCTTCAAGTCCCCACCTAAAGCCGAGATAATTCTCTCGATCATTATCCTGGGGCGTTCATCGTTTACCTTGATCACCGCATCAACAATCTTGAATTCATATCCGTGCTGTTTGGCAATCTGACTTATGGCCCGTGTGTCTTTTGGAAAGCACGAACCTCCAAAACCAGGGCCTGGATGCAGGAACTTGGAGCTAATCCGCCCATCTAGACCCATGCCTTTGGCCACCTTGTGTACATCCGCCCCAACCCTCTCGCATATATTGGCCATTTCATTGATAAACGATATCTTCGTGGCCAGAAAGGCGTTGGAGGCATACTTAATCATCTCGGCTGTGGCTATGTCGGTGATCACAAACGGAGTTTCAATGAGATAGAGGGGATTGTAAAGGTCCTGAAGGATAGCAATAGCCTGCTCGCTCTCGGCGCCGATGACAATCCGATTGGGATGCATAAAATCCTCTATGGCAGCTCCTTCCCTCAAGAATTCCGGGTTGGAAACAACGTCAAAGGCACACGGATTGGCCTGGTTTTCCTTGATGATGCCCTCAATCATCTTCCCGGTACCCACTGGAACCGTGCTTTTTGTCACCACCACCTTATAACCGTTCATGGTCTGCCCGATGGATCGGGCCACCTCTTCCACATACCTGAGGTCGGCACCCCCATCCTGGCCAGTCGGGGTGCCGACGGCAATCAAAATCACCAATGCATTTCGCACGCTTTCCTTGATATCAGTGGTAAATGAGAGGCGCCTTTCATTGACATTTTTGTGAATCATTTCCGAAAGACCGGGTTCATAGATCGGGATCTTACCATCGTTCAGCATGCTGATCTTTGTTACGTCATTGTCCACACAGGTGACCCGCAGCCCAAATTCGGAAAAACAAGCCCCAGTCACGAGCCCAACGTATCCCACGCCAACGACACAAATGTTCATTTATCGTGTCCCATTGAGGTTGTGTAACTTCTCAAAAAGTTCGGGTTCTCGTCATTGCCAGCGAAGCGAACAATCTCCTTGGTAGCACTGAGATTGCGTCGTCGTCCCGCCACAGGCGGGACTCCTCGCAATGACCCGAAATTACAGTTTCAGGGAATTACCAGGACTTTTTGAGAAGTTAGGAGATTCTTTCCAAAGTACCGTCCATTATTACAAAAACAGACACCCTAAATCGATTTTCCCGCCCACTTCTATCAAGATACATGGAATGTCATATTCCGGAGTATGGGGATGGTGGCAGCATACTCCTTACCTTGGGGAATCTCCTCTTGTATCGGTCTCTATACCACTTCCAACGATCCTTAATATCTTGCTCCGCATATTGCAAGGCATCCCCTAGGTTCTCTATCACAATGGGGTGCTTTTCTTTTTTCCCTCTTTACATCACGTCCCTGTGGAAAAACCCATGTCCGCAATCGTATCTTACAATTTCATGCCATTTTCCACCAAGTTTGGCTTCATATTGGGCCATGACGTTGACAACTTTCCCCTTTTGAGTCTCTATCCTTATCCGCAATCTGTCTTCACCAATAGGACTTATGATTTTCGTAAACTCTTTGGTTGCCATGATTAAGAAGTTATCATATTCTCAATAAAAACTAATCTAACATATTGAGGTCATATGTCAATTCAAATGAAAGCGCTCCGCGATTTTATCTGCCGTGACGCTGAAACTTGCAGTGGCATTTTTTCTGTGGTAATTTCAACCTCAATTGAGCGGTTTCGCTCAGTTGAGGTTACAGAATATGTTCTTGATAGCCATGATGAAGAATACAACAAAGAACTTAGGATAGAGCTTTGTTTTGAGGACGCAGGGATCTACTTAAAACTCCTTGATATATTTGAACAATAAGGGCACTCATGTCCCTTTCCGTATGTGTCATATGCTTCAACGAAGAGCAGAATATCAGGCGATGCCTTGAGAGTGCGTCGTGGGCCGATGAAATTGTAGTTGTGGACTCCATGAGTGAGGACAAGACAGTCGAGATTGCCAAAGAATACACGGATTCAGTATTTCAAAGGCCTTGGACTGGGTATGAAAATCAGAAGAACTTTGCCCTTTCAAAGGCACGGGGTGACTGGATATTCAGTGTGGATGCTGATGAGGAAGTAACAGAGGCTCTCCGCAATGAGATCAAGGCCGAGATCAGAAAGACAAATGCCAAAGATGGATATCGAATCCCTCGTCGCTCTTTTTATCAGGGAAGATGGATAAACCACAGCGGTTTTTATCCGGATAGACAGCTTCGCCTGTTTAAGTGTGAGCGAGGCCGCTGGACTGGGGGGCGGGTCCATGAACGCGTTGAGATCAACGGGAGTATTGGAGACTTAGAAAACGACCTCTTGCACTATCCTTATAAAGGCATCATCTCCGGGCAACTCCAAACAGTGAACAATTTTTCCACCCTTATGGCAGAAGATATGCAAGAGAAAGGCAAACGCTATCACGTCTCCTTACTTTTGCTGCGTCCTTTGTTCAAATTTGTGGAGGTCTATCTACTCAAAAGGGGTTTCTTGGATGGCCTTGCCGGATTCATTATAGCTACATCTTCTGCTTATGCTATGTTTATTCGCTACGTCAAACTCAGGGAAATTGAGAATCATCTTGGTCAGTAGAAGTGTCCATATTAAGTCAGAAATGACTGCCGACTAAAAGTACGTTGTAAGATCCGTCGTTTCAATATGAAAATAGCAGTAGCAATTCCCAAATATGGTCTGGTGGGAGGTGCTGAAAACTTCGCCTTTGAGCTTTGCGAGCGCCTGGCCACCCACAACGGGTTTGAAATACATGTCTTTGCCAACAAGTGGCGAAAAGGCAATGCGCCAATTGTGTTCCATAAGATACCAATCATCCGTTTTCCGCGCTTTTTGCAGCCAATCAGCTTCGCGTATTTTGTACGAAACGAGGCAAAAAGGGGCAGATTCGATCTGTTGCACAGCCATGACCGAATCTTTGGAATGAACCTTTTTACCATGCACGGAATTCCCCACAAGACGTGGATAAAAGAAGTCAGGCAAAAGCGCCTGAGTCTTTTTGACAGAGCTACAGCCTGGGTGGAAAAAAAGGGGATTACAGGGCCACCTGAGCCCATGGTGCTGCCGGTTTCAACACTCGTCAAAGATGAACTTCTTAAGCGCTATGACATTGCTGAATCGAGGATTCACGTGATGCATCCAGGCGTGTCAATCGATCGCTTTGCCCAATTGGACCGAGGAATGTGCCGGCGAGAGGTACGCCAACGTCACCGTTTGGCCCAAGACGACATGGTCCTCCTTTTCGTGGGAATGAATTTCGAAGTCAAAAGGCTGGAACTTGTTCTACAGGGCATGGCCCGTCTCGTTAAAGACAACTCGAATTCTCACCTGAAACTTCTCATTGTGGGAAAGGGCGATGAAAAGCGTTATATACGTTCGGCCCGGAACCTAGGAATTTCTGAACGGGTTGTCTTTGCCGGGTTGGTGAGGAAGACTGAGGAATACTATCTGGCGGCCGACATCTTTGTCATGCCCTCGGCATATGACACTTTTGGCATTGCTGTCCTTGAGGCGATGATGGCTGGGCTCCCAGTCATCATCACCAAAAAAGTCGGAGCCAAAGATCTCCTTCAAAACAGTGTCCAAGGTTTCGTTCTTTCTGAAAACCCCTCAGAATATGAGATGGTCGAGGCTTTAGCATCGATGATAGACTCACAACGTCACATACAAATCGGACAGATGGCCAAAAAAACAGCACTTGAAAATTCGTGGGACAAACTCGCCCGCCGTATTGTCGATCTGTACTCCACAACAGAACAACACAAAGGACCTGACTTGGCGTGTATGATCGCCCCTCTCACGAACAAGTCCCAAAGTGTCAACTAGGATGCATTATGCAAAATCAACCCTATACCCCTGTCAAAAAGAGTCTGGCTGAATGGAAAGCAGATTTTGAAATCTTCGCTTTTCTGAAAAAGAGCATCCCGGTGCTCATGGGGACCTTCATTTTTCTGAATCCTTTTCCCCATATCACGGCAATGAAAGAAATATGCTTCTATCTTTCAGTCCTATTTTGCCTAGCGTTGATTGTAACAAAAAAGATTGAATTCTCTTTTAGGACGCCCTTGTCCCTTCCTTTTCTAATTTTCACCTGTTGGGTGACCCTTACCACGTTTTTTGCTATTGATAAACAGAACAGCATTCACGATCTCTATTCTCACCTAATCAAATACATCATTTTTTTTTATGTCATGGTCAATTTCTTTGCGTCAAAAAGACGTCTCGACACTGTTTCGTGGACTATTATCATATCTACGTCCGTTTTCTCTCTTGGAAGTCTAATTTATGAATATGCCGTGTTGGGCAATTCCATAAATCTCCGTTTTGGATTGAGTTTGGTCCAGACTCCGACCAATCTTATTGGTGTCGTTACCTTGTTTGGAATCATCCTGTGTTTGCATGGACTCCTCACCAAAACAGGCTTTACTAATAAGGTTGTCCTCGCTTTGTGCCTCGTGCCGTTATCTGCCGTTACTATGCTAACCCGAACCCGCAGCAATATTATTGCATTAGGCGCTACGCTAATACTAATATTTCCTTTCAACAAAAAAGCGGCATTTGCCGTTGTCGGATGTACTTTGCTTTTAACTTCAATATCGCATGCCCCATCCCGTTGGCAACTGAATCATCTTTTGAACAATGAACGGCTGGGAATGTGCCGCATTGCCTATCAAGTAATTAAGGATTATCCAGTTACGGGGATAGGCTTCGGGATGCACACCTATGGCAACAAGCTTGACTTAGCTGACTACAAAGCAAGAGTATCCAATTGGCAAAAAAGTCTTTACATTATGAAATATCCTCACAACATGTTTGTAAGCGTGGCCGTCCGGACAGGCATCCCTGGCTTTCTTCTCTTTCTTGCCATTATCGGCGTGTCCGTTAAAATGTGCTTTGAGGTGATAGGGAAGGCGCAAGTTCATGCTGTGAGGGGATGGGGCTATTGTTCTCTTTCGCTCCTTGTCATGTTTCTAACCAAGGGGCTTTTTGAACCCGTGTTAACCCATTTGACTGAAGTTGTATTCTTCACAATACTATCCATGATAGCTGTCCTGTGGCGTATACATAAAAAACATAACGCTGGTTTTGTATTGGCAACTTCCATGAAGGGAGGAGATTTGTCGCCTTCTCACTAAGCACCACGACGAATAGGCACATTGTCTGTCTGGAACAGGCATACCCCCTTTCCGCTCCCGTCAACTGTTTCCATGGAGTAGAATAAAGCATTCATGTCACAAAAAGGTTGAAAAGTTGTTGAGCCTTTTCAGATCGTGATCCACCATTTCTCTCACAAGATCTTCAAAACTCACCGAGGGTTGCCACCCCAGTTTCCTCTTTGCTTTTGATGATAACGTATAAGAAGTTTCGCACAATTAGATAGAGGCGGTGGCCTCGATATAATTTAGTTGATGATCGCCAAACTGTTATTAGTGCCTTCTTCATATCGTGCTGAAATACTGTCTATCCTCTCCCATCTTATTAATAATGGCCTTTTGAATCCAAACAACTCGCCTAAAGATAATTTTCCTGTGATGTTAGTAACGGCCACTGTTGTAAACGTGAAATAGTAAAAAAGTCCTCCAAACATCTCCTAATACGCTTCGGTATCTGTTCCAATCTCGTGGGCGATCTTAATCTCTCGCATCCTTTTGCCAATTCAGTTTCTTCCAAATCCCACCAAGATGCCAAACGCCCTATGTGACTCCATGGATCTAACAGAAACTCTTCAAAAGCAAGTTTCCTGTAGATGTCACTTCGCAACTGCGATAACTGAGAGTTTAAGAAAATTAAATTATCTTCTACGATCTTACACTGCTCATAGGGATGTTTTGTGAATCCTCGTCTGATCCCGCTGAACGTTGCCGAAATCGGATTCCTATAAGGCACCAACAACCTGATCTCCATGTAGTCAATGAGAATATCGGCAAGTTCAACAAGATCGAAACGACGAAGTGAATTTCGCGGTTGATCAAAGGGAAAAGAGGCGCTATCAAATAAATGAGTATATCCTTGTTTCAAATACTTACTCAAGGATTTTTCTATTTTTTTTCGTCCCTTCAGCCGATCTCTCAGAGAGGCATCCGGCTTCCAAAAATCCGTCATCTTTTCATGCCAGTCGCCTTCATCCACAAACCAAGCCTCCCCAAAGAAGCGACTCAAAACACTTCTAATCATGGAATGGCCACAGCCTTCAACTCCTACCAAAAACAAGAATTTCATGTTTTTCCCATAACCACAGATGCCTATACAAGAAACGTCATGCGGAATTCCGCTAATCCTTCGGCAGCCTTATCTCCGCCTGACCTTGATACAAATCCTCAAAAATGCTGGTCTATCTCTTCCCGAGCTAGCAGATCGGTCCTTTTGCTGCCCTCTTCCTGTGTCATGAACCGTTTTTGTGTCAACCGAGGCTCCGATTTTGGCCTGGCGACCTGAGCCCCTCTCCTGTGCCCAGTTGTATGCCGCTGGCCGTGAACTTTAGTTTCCTTGTCAATGGGCACCTATCAAGAAGTATACCCCAGGAAAACTTCGCCTGACGTTCCGGACGAAAACCTCCTTGACAAGTGCCCCCACAAACCTTTCCGTTTAGCATTACTACAATATCTGCACAGGATATCCAACGAATCGTCGATCAGGCCTCTTTTCACCTTCAAATATTCAACACCATTGAATATTGAGAGGTATTTCTCCGATACTAGATTTCCTACAATGTGCTGTAATCCATAATCCATACAACAAAGAGCAACATCGCCGTTCGGGAGCAATACATTGTGATTCAGGTCATCTGTACAACTCACACACCGAATCTTTCCTTTCATTTTTTTCCCGCGCCTAAGGCCGGGCAGGCCCGTCACATTGCCGGCTCTGTCGATAACCGGATCTTCTCTCACCACTATGTCGAAGGTGTTTGCTAAATTTTCATGCAGATTGCCGATCGTCATGAAGCTCAGGTTCACAATGTCGCTTTCAAGTAGCTTGCCAATCGTTTCTAAATATCTCACATCTACGCTCATGTTCGTTAGGTTGTCATTGTCAGGTAAATGCACCACAAATCTCTTAAAACCAATGTGTTTTATCTGGTCTATATCTTGAAAAGTCAGCCAAGCTGCTGTTGTGAAGACACCTACATCAAAACCCTGGTCGTAGGCATGTGTTAGCATTTCAGTGCAATGCGGATTCATCCAAGGCTCACAGAAACCCGAAAAATCAATACAGATTTCTTTCGGGATTTTTTTTAAACACGTCCCAAACGTCTCAAAACTCATCCTGGTAACGTCACTTCTTTTTTTGTAACTTCTTATCAATGTCTTTTGCGGACAATAGGTGCACATATTCTTGCAGCCCACCATAGTCGTTATTTCCATAGTTCCTACAATACGCATAGCTAGTTCACATCAACTGCCTTAGGATTTTCCACTGCACCGCAAACTACACAAACACTTCTTTTCCTGCTTCACCAAAAAGCCCTCTTTAGAATATTGCCGGCTCAAATACCTGATCGATCCGTTGCAGATACGATGATCATCCAAGCCTAAGTGATGAAGCATATTAAGTTCTTTTGGTGTCACTCGTGGCAGCCTCGCCAACCTGCTAACCTCCAAATTTCATCAAAACTCAAAACCTGCAATTACCTCAAAAAGGCCCATGAAACATGCTGGTCCTTTGCTCACACAGCTTTCTCTTCATCCACTCCGTCAGGGTCGTAGGCTATTTCAGTGGGCACCGATCCTTCATGTGCGAACCTTTTGATTCAAGCCATTCTCACAATAAAAAGGAATATGGCTTCTTTTAAAGTACCCTATATTCGGCCCCTCTTTCCAGCCTTTGTCCCCAATTTCCTTAGAATGCCAAAGGTGTAGGCACCTAGCTTTTCGGATCACAGAGCGGCCCCGGCTTCCTGCGGTCACCAGCCTAATTCCCAGATTTTCATCTTCTCCGCCCCACCCTATGAAGTTTTCGTCAAAACCGTTCACATTTTCGATATCCTCTCTATGAATCGAAAAATGTCCGCCAAGAGTCTGTTTTTTTTTACTTCTCAGGTAAAGTGTGGATAAAATCACATGCTTTATGAACTTGCGATGGTCCCTAATGATATTCTCTTCAGGCAGTTTCCGATATAACGTATCTAATAAATCTGGCGAGATTTTGTTTCTGAATACCGTATTGGTTTGTATCTCCGTTAAGTACTTGCAATTACCAGCCAAAAATCTTTTAGGTCTTGCTGCCTTCAAATGGCATTTAATCGTATCATGTAAGACCACCAAGTCACAGTCCAAGAAAATCAAATAGTCTCCTCTGGCTTCCCTGATTCCATTGTTGCGGCTCGCTGCGAGCCTAAAGCCTCTTTTTTCCTGCCAGACGTGTCTTATTTCGAAATCGTATTTAGAAATGTATTCTTCCAGACTCCGGACGACCTCTTCATTCGAACCGTCGTCTGCTATAACGACCTCGTCGAAGTCATTTGAACAAAGACTGAGAGCGTCAAGGCAACATTTTAAATGGCTAAGTCGTTCATAAAAACTGACAATCACGCTTATCATAAAAAAAGCCTCGTCACATTAGTCTCAAGGTCTTTTTCAGCTTCCTCACAGTCCGGTAGATTCTCGCCTTGCTGCTTCTCATGTAAGTAGGTATTTTCAAAGCTACCTTGCTGGCATTTTGATAACCATAAGTATGAATCAATCCGACGAGATGCGGAAACAGCTGATATTTATGTAAAACCAGCCTCCTAGCCTCTTCGAGGGCTGGGACTCGATTCAACCAAGCACCATTGTCGACAGAAGCTTTTATCTTTTCGAGGCTAGTTAACGGTCGATCAATATCGATTTCGATGAATGATTCTTTGGGAAAATAGTCTGTCAGATTCGTACAACCATAATAGAACGGAACTGTCCACGACAAAAAGCAGTCTGCCACTTTTTCGGTCCAATAGTCGGGGCCACGGGTATTTTCTATTGCGAGAGAAAACCTATATGGAGCTAAGCCATCCCATTTGTCTTCAATAAATTTCACAGCCCTTCCATATAGATCTATCTCAAATGAGCTCTGTCGCCGGATATATTCCAAAAATGCCCATCTTTTTTTGTGGCCCGGCAACTCCATTGCGTCTCCTACAATCCATGACAAATCTTTCGTTTTCTTCGGCATCGGACTCGACACCAATGCATCGAATGACCTATCAACGTGCCACGGGATCCCTGGATGGGACGTGACGTATTTGCTATCAAACGACGCCGGATGGTGCGTAAACACCTTTGAATAAGGTTCATGCTTTTCCACCATCCAATCTGTCACCCCTCTCTCATAAGGCTCTTGCATCACTGCCCAAACATGTTCCTTGGGGCATTTGGCACACACCTTTTCCCCCACTACCTTATTGAGCACTACCAAATAGTCGCACTCATCAGCTGGCTCAATTGTAAACCTTATTCCTTCCCAGACTCCCGAGTTGCCTGGACTTTGGCGCAGCAAATCCGGATAATCCCAATTCTTAACGATCCTTACCAGTTTCATATGCTTCTTCAAATCGCAAGCCCTACATTTTTCTTCGGTCTTATAAACAAAACTAAGTATGGTGGCAGGTAATCCTCATGCAAAGGCCTGGAACTGTCTGAGGGGCTTAGTGACCGTAGTGTTCCATGCCTTTCTTTGCATGAGGATTACCTGCCGGCCCTTCCAAGCACCTTATTTTGGTTTATAGATGCGTTTTTCTTTATTGTGGGCTCATAATCCTTGGTTTTTTTGAGGTCAAGCGGTTGACCAAATTCCGCAACTTATGCACCAAAGAAAAGTTTTTCTTTCTATGTAGATAGAATAAGGTATCGTAAGGGGAATTCTCATAAGTTTTTTGCGGAGACCCAACTCGCCTAGACGTCTGTTTCGAGGATTCGAGTCCATTGATTCTCGGGTGGGCTCCAAACTGAGATGGATCTCTGAAAATCTCGATTTCGTATTTCCTGGTTAGTATTGATAGGACAGCTTGGTCGTGTCTGTGTTCGATGAATTCTGGCAAATTCTCCAGGCCGCATGTATTGGGCTGATCTGTCAATATTCTCGGATCTTCGCAATATGACAGCCATTCTTTGACGAAGTCGATATTCGTTTGATCCTTGACATATAACTGCGGGGACCCTGCCACCTGCCCACTCGTGTAGAATTTCTCGTAGTCCGCCCCCATTAGCACGAAACAATCTCGTTTTATCCACTTCCTATTCAGGTGGACGCCACCATCTGTGCCGTCTTGATTATGTACCTGGAAAAATACTAAGCCGTTCTTGGCCTGACAGATGTCTATGAGGGGTTGGATATCTCCAATGACTTCCGCCCCACTGTCGCTGTACATGACAATGTCGCCCTCGTCCACCTTGTGCAGCGTGTCAAGAATTATAAACGGCTTCCACAGCCAATAACCAACCCCTCGTTCTTGATCAAGAATTAGCTTGTTCTTCCTGTAAAAGTCGCTTCTTTTGATGTCCTTCATCGTACAAGAAATGCATTCATCAATGCCATAATTTAATGCTGACTTGTGTAATCTCCTCTGGCTCTTGTAGTAATCCGGAGTCGCAAAGCTAACCAGATATTTCTTCATAACTGATAACGTTCTTGTCCGTTGGAGATTTCCTGCTACGTCGGCATTCCTTCCTTACAAATCCAATTGATCCGACAGCCAACTAAGCTATGAGTTTTTCAACACCGCCTTGACCGTACCACGGATCTTTTTTCTGACCTCGTCAAAAGTGAGATCTTCCAGGCATAGGCTCACTTCTCTTCCGTCACACCCTTTTTTGCGACAAGGCACACACGAATACTCTTTTGCCAAGACGAGATGTTGTCCCCCTCTAGGTGCCCAATCGTCAGATGAGGAAGGCCCGAATATACCCGCAGTAGGCGTGCCGACTGCCGCCGCGATGTGAAGGCCCGCACTGTCTCCCCCAATAAACAAAGCACATATCTTAAAAACACCTGCCAAGATACCTATAGGCGTTTTGCCGGCTAGGTTGAAGGTTCTGTCACCACAACGCCCCACCAATTCCTCGGCCCGTTTCCTTTCTTCAGAGGATCCTGTAACAATCACTGTCACCCCGTATTCCAAGGTAAGCCATTTGATAAGCCTAACGTACTTGTCTATTCCCCATTCTTTGTATCTCCATAACGAAAAGGGTTGTACCGCAAAGATGGGCGAGCCATTTGGGATGCCTTCGTTTCTCAGCAAGTCAGAGGCACCGTCCAGTTTTTCTTGAGGAATGTTGTTATGGGGTATAGTATCACTCACTTCCAATTCGAAAGCCCGAAGTATACTAGCATAGTGGCCTGTCATGTGCTGGCCGGGATAATGGCTTGGTCTCACAAGGTGGGTGAATACTCTATTGCGCCAAAGCTTCCCATCAAAAGCATAAAACCCAATTCTCTGTCGAGCGCCTGACGCGAGGGCCAGAACTGCTCCCCGAGTTCCGGTTCGCAGGTCAATGGCTATTTCAGGACGACTTCTCCGAAGTCTCCTGAAAAAGCGCTTCTGATAGACTATTTCCTCAACAAGCCTCCTTTTCTCTTTGGTTACGGCAATGACTCCTGATGCCCATTGGTAGTCCTTAATGAGCCCTGCTGCATTTTCCCTGACTGCAACAGTAATCTGTGCTTCCGTGAAATTTTCTCTTAAGGCCCGAATACACGGCAAGGATAATACAACGTCACCGATATCTCCAAGTTGAATCAACAGGATACCGTTACTGTCTCTCGAGAGATTCTTTTTACCCTTGACCAACATGTTACCTCACGCTGGGTTCCGGGCATCCCTTGACATGCCAAGCAATGAGCCTTGCATACATGTCAAGTCTCTTTTTCGTTCCCGCATGTAGTCCCAAGGTGCCCACAACGCCAATGAGGTTCAAAAAGGCATTGGCCAAGAGCCGCAAAAAAATGGCCATACACAAGATCACGTAGGAACGGCGATGCCATTTCTTGAGATACATGTATCTGGAACGATAGAATAAGAATCTTGATCTCACGTCATGGCCCACTGTCTGTCCCTGGAAATGGAATATTCTGGCAGAAGGCACAAAAAAAATCTGCCATCCGGCATCCTTCATGCTTTTGGCCCAATCGGTTTCCTCAAAGAAAAAGAAATACCTTTCGTCCAGAAGACCTACGGCTTCCATAGCCGTCTTTCTAACCATCAAACATGCTCCAACACAAGATTCTACAGGAATAGGGTCTACATAATTCTCGTACTTGCTTGGATATCTCTTGGGAAACAAAAGCCGCAAACAACTTTCATTGCAAAGCAACGACCCGAATGAAGGAAAGTTGGCAATGGAATTCTGTTTGGACCCATCGCTATTTAGCAACTGCCCGCATGCCATGGCCACTTCAGGGTGGGCCTCTATGAACACGTACAGCTCGCGGATTGCTCCTTCCGTCAGGACAGTATCGGTATTGAGCAGGACAGCGTAACGGCCTTTCATGCGCTGAAAGGCCTGGTTGTTTGCCGCTGCAAATCCCAAGTTTTCTGTGTTTTTGATGATGTTCACCGCTGGGAGCTGACTTTGTACAGCCTCTGCACTCCCATCTTGAGATCCGTTGTCAACCACCCATATTTCGAAATCCAATCCATCGATAGTTTCATAGACAGAAGTCAAACAAGCCAAAAGCAGCTGCCGGGTATTCCAATTGACCACAACGACAGAAATATCCAATCAACTCCCCTCCAGCGGTTTTGCCTCGTCTATCAGCATAATTGGGATGTCATCCTTGATTTCATAAAGGAGCTTACAGTTATCGCAGATAAGCCCATCTTTTGTCTCATTAAGATAGATGCCCCCTTTGCACTTGGGACAGGCCAGAATGTCCAGCAATTCTTGGCTGATTGCCATATCTTTACCTCCTTTCTAAAAAATGGTTGAGTAGTTGAATAGTCGAGTGGACACTGGTTATTCACTACTCACTATTCAGTATTCTCCATTCAATGTACTAACTTAAGCCCAGGTCAATGCTGCTTTGTCATTTCGAGTGAAGGGAGAAATCTTGTTCTGCTTGAATTTAAAAGATTTCTCGTCGCCAATGCTCCTCGAAATGACAGAACAAAATTCCTTAAGTTGATGGCATTGATTCTCCATGGACAAATGAGCACTCAACTACTCAACCATTCAACTAACTCTTTAATCCACTCATATTCCATCAGGAGACCATCATGGATCGATATCTTGGGCCTGTATCCCAGCGTTTCTATTGCCTTGGTCATGTCCGCAGAGGTGTGTCTTACATCACCCTTTTGTACTCCCTGATAATTCACCTGCAACTCCGACCCCACTATCTCTTTGATGATGTCGATAACCTTGTTCAGGGTAATGCAAGAGCCTCCTCCGATATTAAACACTTCTCCTGGCGAGGCCTTTTCAAATGCCAGCCAATTTGCTTCTACGATGTCGTTAATATGAGTGAAATCTCTGCTCTGTTCGCCGTCGCCATATACCTCAAGAGTTTTTCCCTCCAGCGCCCATCTAAAAAAACGATGAAACGCCATGTCTGGCCTCTGCCGGGTCCCATAAACCGTGAAATAACGAAGTGAAGCCGTTGGCACTCCAAAATTCTTGTGGTAAAGCCAGCAAAGATGTTCAGCAGCCAACTTGGAAACACCATAAGGAGAAACCGGACAGGGGAGGGAAGTTTCTCTCATTGGAAGATCCGTTGTATCTCCATAAACAGAAGATGAAGATGCGTAAACAAATTTCTTGACCGGCCTTTGCTTGCATGCCTCAAGGAGCATCTGTGTCGCAAGTATGTTGTTATCAGTGTAGATCTTAAAGCTCTCTCCCCAGCTCGCCCGCACACCGGCCTGGGCAGCTTGATGAAAGACAACGTCAACTCCGTCCAATAGTTTTAAGAGATTTACTTCCAGAAGGCTTCCTTCGATGAATTGAAATCTTTCCGCTTTTCTTATGGCGGCAATATTTGATTCTTTAATGGCTCTGGGATAGTAATCCATAAAACTATCGATGCCCGCAACAGTCAATCCTTTTTCAATCAAGTATTCACACAAATGGGATCCGATAAACCCGGCAGCGCCGGTAACCAAGCATTTCATATGATTCTCTCCTAACCCTTACGAAACGGAACCCAAAAGGAGAAACAAAATCTACCACGAAAGCACGAAAAACAAAACCATCTGATAAGTGGTTAAAAAGAAACTCAAACAACCCCGAGCTTTTCAACGCCATCCAATACGTCTTCTACAGAAATCTGCTCCATACAATCCTTTGTAGTGCATTCCCGTTTGAAGCAGGGACTACATTCCAGACCAACCCTTATAACCTTATGGCCAGGCCCAAAGGGGCCGGTTCTCCACGGGGCAGTTGGTCCGAAAAGAGCAACAATCGGAGTTCCCACTGCGGCAGCAAGATGCATTGGCCCGGTGTCAGTTGAAATGAGCAAATCGGATTTTTCGTACAGCGCGCCCAGGGTTTTCAACGTCGTATCTCCGGCAAGGTTCACAGCCTCACCTTTCATCATGGATATCATGTCCTGAATGATGGTGCGATCTCCCTGGCTTCCCGTAAAGGCCACCCTGGCATTATATTGTTCAATCAACCTGTCAGTCAATATGGAAAACTTGCGGGCACCCCAAAGCTTTGTCTCCCATTTGGCCACAGGATGGATCAGCACGAGTGGTCTATGGCCCCTCAGTCCGTGTCGAACCAGAAGGTCATCAGCCATGGCGCGATCACGATCGCCAATGGGAAGATCGTATACAATCTTACGGGACTGGATCCCCAAGAATTCGAGAAGCATCATGCCCCTGGTAAGAGCGTGAATATCCATATTAACGGGCGGAACACGTTCATTGAGAAAATGATAACTGTGTTCCATATGTTCCATGCCTTTGTCATATCCGATTTTGCGCTTTGCCCTGACCAATCCGATCAGAACGCCACTTTTGAGCAAACTCTGAAAATCTAGCACGATATCATATCTCGTATCCCGGATTTCCTTTACAAAAGAGTATGCCTCCCTGATATTGTCAAGACCCGAAGGCCCCAATAGACCTCTGACCCAGCTTTTTCGCTTTGAGATCAGAACCCGGTCAAGGGCCTGATGGCCCTCAACAAGAGGAGATGCGGCCTCTTCCACGAGCCACGCAATGTGGGCATCGGGGAAATGCGCCCTCAGGGCATTTAAAGCAGGCAGCGTATGGATAACGTCTCCGATGGCGCTCATCTTGACAATCAATATGTTCATGGGGCTAATGACCAGCGACCAATGACCGCTGACCGTTATTCTCAACAAGCAGTTCCTCAGCAACGGCATAGACCATATCAACCGTTATCGCCTTCATGCACCGATGGTCTGTGGGACACTCAGTCTTAAGACACGGGCTACACGGGACCGGCACGCGAACAATGTGGCTCCTCCGACTGCTGGGTCCTGTTGTGATCGGGTTGGTGGAACCAAATATTGCGACCAAAGGAATGTCAAGGGCTGCTGCCACATGCATCAAGCCGGAATCGTTTGTTATGAAGAGCTGACATTTTTCAATTAGGGCCACAGCATCACGAAGGTTTGTCTTGCCACAAAGATTTACGGATTTACCCTTCATTAGTTGACAGACCTGCTCTCCCACGGCTTGTTCGCTGGGTCCACCAAAAATCACTATCTTCGCCTCGGAGGACTCCTGTATCCTGTCACACAGGCTGGCGAAGCGGTCCGGAAACCAACGCTTGGCTGAGCCATATGTGGCCCCGGGGCTGATTCCTACCAATGTCTGTTGTTTTGAAATACTGTGTCTGGCCAGGACCTCACCCGCTAACCTGCGATCCTGCCCGCTCACCACCAAGGTGAGATCTCTCCCGTCAGGTTTTAGTCCGGCTCCCTTAAGAATGCCAAGATAATATTCTATTTCATGGACCTGCTTAAAACCGGGATCAAGACGAATAGAGTTTGTAAGCAAAAACCGCCGGCCGTCAGTATTGTAACCGAGCCTATTCGGAATCCCGGCAAGATAGGCCAGAAGAGCGGCCTCAAAGGCGTTCTGCAAAAGAATAGCCAGGTCAAAACCACTCCTGCGCAACTCCTTTGAAAGGCGAACTTTTCCCAGCCAACCTGCGTGCCTCCCTCCATCATCGTACTGCAAGATGTTATCAACATAGGGATTATTGCAAAAAACGGGAGCTACCCAGGGCTTGGCCAGAATGGTGATCTCGGCATCTGGGAAACTCTTACGAACTGCCCGAATCGCTGGAGTGGTGAGAATGGCATCTCCGACCCAGTTGGTGGAACGGATGAGAAGACGCTTGATCTTGCAACAATCGAGTCTGGTTCTTGACATCAAACCATCCATGAAAGATCAGGAACCAAGAAAGAAAAATTACCACGTGATGTCCTCAAGGCGAATGCCGCAAAGCACGCAATAACGAAAAAAGGTGATTTGCTCCTGTTAGTGAATATAGACATTTGTCTTTCCTGGTCAGGAATCCGGCATCCTTAATCTGGCATCAGGTATCGTTCTTCAAACGAATGACCAGTAACTACTGACTACTGCTCTCTTGGCCAAGGGCAATACGGTCTTGTTTTCCAACGCTGATGGACCCAGAACCACTGATCCGGATAGCGGCGAACAAAGGACTCGATAACCCTGTTATACCCTTGTGTGTTGGCTTCTATATCCTTTCTCATGTCTCCGGTCTTGACAAGCGGGACTTCCTGCCCAACTTCTGCTTTGAAGCCCCATGTCTCTCGCACTAGAAACAGCGGAACCACTGGCGTTTTAGTCTTTAGGGCCAGAAGCGCCAGCCCTTTACTCGTACAGCATATGCGACCAAGGAAGTCGACAAAAACTCCTTCATACCAATCAACGTTCTGGTCCATTAGTAATCCGACTATATTTCGTTGTTTCAAGCTTCCCAAAACCGTCCGCATTGAATCCTTAGGGATCAGTCTGCCGCCAAAACGCGTCCTCAGTTTTCCAAAAAATCCCTCAAGTGGTAGGAAATCAAGCGGACGAACAACAATGCTGGTGGGATAACCTATCATGGCCGCTATGATAGTCAGAAGTTCCCAGTTGCCAAGGTGAGCAGTGAGGATTAGCACTCCTTTGTCCTTTTCATACGCACTCTTGAGGTTGGACAATCCTTCGATTCTGAAATGCTTGTCAAAATCTTTTATCTCCAACCTCAAGGACCATCCTATCTCAAACACAACCCGCACGAGGTTTTTAAAAACCTGTCGGCCGAGTATCCTAATCTCTGTTGGGTTTTTCTCATTGGCAAAGGCATAGGAAAGGTTATCCAGAGCAATCTTCCTGTGCTTCTTGTCAGCCAGAAATATGATATGCCCGATGAGATCACTCAATCGCGAAGCCCAATTCCTCGGAACAAGGCCTAAGAGCCCGAACAAGGTCGCAATCACGGGTTCAGAGTTCACTGTTCAGGGTTACCTTTCTTTCGTTGACCTTGATCGTAAGCCAGCAAGTACTTAATGAAACCACGAATGACCAATTGCCATGCCTCAATATCCTCAAATCGACCTATTCTCATGCCTTCTCCAGTCAGAACTCACGAATCACCTGCCCGCTCGCCAAGCTTCCGAGGCGGGCGGGACGGTTTCAGCCGTCGCAGCCAGTGCTTTGGCGAAGTCGGCTCAGCTTTTCGGTGAACCCTGAACCTCTGAGCCCGTAAACGGTTACCGCGCAAAGAACGCACCTTCTTCGAGAGATAGCTACTAAAGGCTTTTTCTGCGTCCCCAAAAGAAACTCTTATCCCGAGCGCCAAGAGTTTGATCGGCCAGGAAACCCTATGAGAGATACGGACATAGTCTTTCTCAGTTGTGACCACATGTTCCACACCAGACTGGTCAGCTGATCGCCGAATCGTCTCCAAATCCTCGTCTGAATACTTGTGATGGTCAGGAAACGAGAGGAATCTTGCCACGGCACATCCCTGGTTTTCGATCATCATTCGAAAGTCTTCGTTTCTGGCAATTCCGGAAAAAGCAAGGACCCGCCGTCCTTTTAAAAAATCAAGATCATAGCTAACTTTCTCTCCCTTGGCAAAGGGCAAAGTTTTGACTTCAGTCAGGACGTCGGGAACATGCATACACTGAAAAACAGGCCTGCCTTTTGTCAAGGTATTTAATACCCGAGAGCCTGAACGCAAAGCAACAGGGTCTGATCTCGTTAGAACAAATGCGTCACCACGTACCAGTTGTCTTAACGGTTCTCTGAGTATTCCTCTCGGGAGAAAATGGCCGTTGCCAAAAGGGCAAACAGCGTCCAACAGCACAAGATCCAAATCCCGATCCAGTTGTAGATGCTGAAATGCGTCATCCAACACAAGTATTTCAGATCCAAATTCCCGAATTGCGAGCATGCCAATTTTAAACCGATCCCTGCCCACAAGCACTGGCACGCCGTCGAGCTTGAGAGCCATGAGATACGGTTCATCACCCGCTGCCTCAGGGCTCATGTGTATTCTTTGCCCGTCACTCACAACGCCGCCGGATTTTTCCTTGCATCCTTTGTAGCCTCTGCTGAGCACAGCCACCTTGTAGCCCAGACCCCTCAGCAAACCAGCCATGTGGATTGTCAATGGCGTTTTTCCAGTACCGCCGACAGTGACATTACCTATGGATATTACCGTACACGGCAGTCTTCTCGATTTCAAAATCCCTTTCTTGTAAGAAAGGGCCCTCAGGCTTACAGTACCAGCATAAGCAAGCGAAATGAGGTAAAGGGAAATCTCGAAAAACGATGTAAATCGGGACTCGCTTCCGTGAATCATGACAGATTCTATCTTTTTCCGAAGGAAACTCACGTCGTACAAGTTCAGCTGTCTGTTTTTTGATAGGTGAACTATTACCTCAAGTCTTTAGAAATCCTTCTGAGATCTTCAGTGTCCTTTCCACAGCTCCTCTATTGCTTTGAAACACCTCAGAGGCACGCTCCCCCATTCGTCTTGCTTTGTTATTGTCCCTCAGAAGAGCAGTTACTTCTCGAAAAAGTCCTTCACCATCGCTTACTCGAATCGCCCCCCCGGATTCAATGAGCATTTCGGCTATTGACGAGAAATCACTCATATCAGGGCCAAAGAGGATCGGTTTCCCCAGCGCCGCAGGTTCCAGCGGATTGTGCCCGCCGGACCTCACCAAACTCCCCCCAACAAAAGCGATATCTGCAAGAGCATACAATCGCCCCAGTACACCCATTGCGTCCACCACAATCACATCGATCGCACCCGCTGAGGAAACTTGCTTCAACCCGTTCATCAGGGCCACAGTTCGTCCGGAGGGCGCAGCCAGTCTGCAGACAGCGCTCGCGCGCTCAGGGTTTCTTGGCGCAATCACAAGGACCAGCTTATGGAACTTCCTTTTCAATCTGCAAAAAATATCAAAAAGAATGGACTCTTCTCCTTCGTGCGTGCTGCCAGCCACGAGAATCTTGTAGCCAGGCGCTATCTTCAGGGATTGTCTTGAACTCTCTATCTCATTACTGGACACACAATCGATTTCCTGATCAAACTTGAGGTTTCCCGTTATCCTCATCTTCTCTTGAGGAGCTCCGATCGACTCAAATCTTTCCGCATCCAACTCGGATTGGGCACAAATGACCGATATCCAAGAAAAAACTGATCTCATGAAGAAAGAAAGGCGCTTGTATCCGGAAAAAGATGTTGGCGAAATCCTGCCGTTAACCAAAATAGTGGGGATCTGCCGCCTCTTCATCTCATACAGGAAGTTCGGCCAGATGTCTGATTCAACGAGAAAAAACAAGGAAGGAGTTACATTCCGAATTGCCTTCCTTACAGACCAGAGAAAATCGTAAGGAAAAAAGAAGATTGAATCAACATCACTTACCAACAGCTTTTTTGCCATCTCATGACCGGTAAGAGTTGAAACCGAAAAAACGAGGGGACGATTGTAATAAGTCTTTCTAAGCCTTTTTACTAGGGGAACAGAGGCTAACACCTCACCTACGGAAAGGGCATGAACCCATACCGGCCTTATCGCAGACGTCCTGACGAGGGATTGTATCCCCAAGCGCCTCAAAACTGTCTTTTTTCTCTTCTCAGAGGTCAGGACATTAACCAAGACAAGCGGAAAGGCCAACACAGTGCCTAAAAAAAACAAAATGTTATATGCAAGAATCAGGGCTTGATCCTTCTTGGCGGCGTAGCCGCCTTATATAAAATCGCAAAGCGATTTTATATAAGCGATTCTATTGATTGTTATCTTCAAACTGCAGTTCATAAAGCTTGTGATACTCGCCTAGGAGAGCCAAGAGGTCTTCATGCGTTCCCTCCTCGACAATCTTACCGTCCACAACTACGATGATCCGATCAGCGTGACGGATCGTGGAAAGTCTGTGGGCAATGACAAAGGTTGTGCGACCCTTCATGAGGTTCTCAAGGGCCCCCTGAACAGCCTGTTCAGACTCCGTATCCAATGAAGACGTTGCCTCATCCAGGATCAGTATGGGAGCGTCCTTTAAGAGCGCGCGGGCAATGCAAATGCGTTGCTTTTCCCCCCCGGAAAGCCGCACACCCTGCTCCCCAACGATGGTGCCAAATTTTTCCGGAAAAGACTCTATGAAATCATAGGCATAGGCGGCCTTGGCCGCCGCAATGATGTCGGACTCTGCTGCGTCAATGTTGCCATAAGCTATATTGTTTCCAATAGTATCATTAAAAAGAATGGGGTCTTGAGTCACGATTCCAATCTGGCTGCGAAGCGAGGCAATGGTGACATCCTGGACATCATGCTCATCAATGAGTACAGCCCCGTCTGTGACGTCATAGAACCGAGGAATCAAGTTCACCAACGTGGTCTTTCCACCTCCGCTCATGCCTACCAGTGCTATGACCCTGCCGCTTTTGACCTCCAGGTTGATATTTCTTAAGACCATTTGGTCTTCATACTTGAAGGATACGTTCCTGAAAACCACCCCATGATGTCCTGACTCAAGCGCCCCTGCGTCTTGCCTGTCTATGATTTCCGATTCCGTATCGAGGATGTCAAAGATTCGAACAGCCGCAGCCAAGCCTTCCTGTATGGTATTGTTCAAGGGGCTGAGCTTTCTGATAGGGTCATACAACATCATCACTGCAGTGATAAAGGAGAAAAAGGTCCCGGGTGTGGAAACCCCCGTGACGACCCCATGTCCGCCGTAGAAAACGACAAAAGCAATACCCACGCCACCCAGCAACGCCATGACAGGTGAAGAAACACATCGGACTGCCACGGCTTTCATTTCATAGGTGAATAACACCAGGGTCTTTTCAAAAAAACGTCTGTTCTCATAAGGCTCCATCCCAAAGGCCTTTACAATCTTGTTGCCCGTAAAGGTCTCATGAAGCAGGGAACTCACACCGGCTACACTTTCCTGGCACCGGGTACTCAGTTTCCGCATCCGTCTTCCGAACTTAACAATGGGGATAGTAGCAAAAGGAAGGACCACTATGGCAATCAGGGCCAGCTTCCAGTCTTGGTAGAAAATCAGTCCGAGCAAGAAGACAATGGTGAAGAATTCCTTTATCACGGCCGTAATGGCATTGGACACCATCTCTTTAAGAATACTGACGTCGTTCATAATCCTTGCCATCAAGACGCCCGTCTCCTGTTTGTGGAAAAAGGACAAGGGTAACATCTGGATGTGACTATAAAGCTCGTCGCGGAGTCGTTTGATGATACTGAGCCCCACATAGTTCATGAGATATCCCTGCCCAAATTCGCAGCTTCCTTTCATCACGAAAAGCAAGACAATGACAAAGGGCAGAAATTTTAACTTCGCCATGTCCTTTTCCATGAAGATCTCATCCACCACGGGTTTTATGGTATAGGCCATCGCAGCAGTAAGGCTTGCCACCAATATCATGCACATCATGGCCATGAGCAGACGAAACCAATAGGGCTTCACAAACACCAAAATCCGATGATATATCATTGACAAATCTGTATTGTTTCGCTTTTTCACAGCTAGTCTATTTGATGGCCATAATAGCTATCTACAGTCTTTGTAATCCGATTGAGTTCCTCTTCGAGCATCAGCCTGCAATGCTCTCTAGCCTCTGAGTCGAGTTCCAACGGAACGTAAATTGACGTTCCATAAATAACCCGGCTTTTGTTGAATGGATAGGGCAGGATAAAGCGATCCCAACTGGCAAACACCTTCAATCTCTTAGCGCTGTAGCTTACGGGCACAATCGGGTATCCTGTTTTTTGAGCCAACGCTATGACTCCGGGCTGAACCTTGAACCGCGGCCCCCTTGGACCATCCGGAATCATGGCTCCGGGACGGATCTCTTCCTTAAGAACCTTGATTAACCTTGCCAGCGCTCGAACGGCATTTCGTGAAGTAGACCCGCGGATCGTCTCCTGGCCCTGACGGTGAAGTATCTGAGCAATGATCTCCCCGTCTTCTGACCTGCTGACAAGTGCGACCCCGCCCCAACCCTTGAAAATGTGAGAGATCATCAATATCCTGGAATGCCAAAAGGCCAAGATGAATTTTCCGGACTCGATGTTTCCCCTGACATTCTCAAAACCAATAACCTCAATCCGCGTAGTACTGCAAGTCAAATCGACCAAGCCCTTGCCCAGCCAGCCAACCAGCCACCACTTCAGTCCAACCCTTTGATCTGATTTGTTAATCATGTGGTAACAACTTAGCTGCTCGAAAGTAGACCCATCGCAACCTCTGCAGCCCGCTTCGAGGCGCCTGGAGCGCCCAAAAGCTGCGCAACGCAGCCCAGTGCACGCCGCATCTCAGCAAGGGCGCTGTCATCACTGAGCAGATTCAAGGCCTTACGAGCAATCTTTTCGGCTGAAACCTGATGTTGAATTAGTTCAGGCACAATCGATTTTCCAGCTACCAAATTGGCCAAACCAATATGTTTAACGTGTATCAGGCACTTTCCAAGCCAGTAACTCAGCCCCGAGACTTTGTACACGATGATCATGGGCGTACCTGCTATAGCCGCCTCCAACGTTACGGTCCCGGAAGCTGTTATGAGCAATGTGGCCTCTTCCAATACGTCTCGAAGCCTATCAGAAAGGACTAGAATCCTGGCAGCCCCATTCCTGGCTATAGATTCCACCAAGGACCTATCTACCGAAGACGCCACAGGTATGGCAAACTGGATATCTGGAATATGTTCCGACACAACATCTGCCACTTGTACCATAGTGGGAAGGAGGCGCATAACCTCTTCGTTTCGGCTACCTGGCAACAGCCCTATTAGCCGGCCTCTGCCCCCAAGATTCTGCTTTTTCTCCCCGGCCATCCTTGATGACATACTGTCCAGCAAAGGATGCCCAACAAAAGTCACAGGGACGTGCCATCTCTTGTAAAAATCCACCTCAAAAGGGAAGATCACCACCATGTGATCAACTACCTTCTTGATCTTTTTCACCCTGCCTGTGCGCCATGCCCATATCTGGGGACTAATGTAGTACAGAACAGGAACGCCCATCTTTCTGGCCATCGTGGCAACACGCAGGTTAAAATCCGGAAAATCGATTACAATGAGAAGATCAGGATGCATTCCTCTCAAGTCTTTTTTTGCGACTCCCAGGGCGTTCAGAAGCACCCTGAGCTTCAGTAAGGCCTCGGAAACCCCGACGACAGCCATTTGCGCATTGTCAACCCTTATGCGAACCCCTGCTTGCCGAAGGGCGCTGCCACCTATGCCGAAGAACTCAAGCCTGGGGTTGAGTCTCTGCATTTCCTTCACTAGACCTGCACCGTGCATGTCGCCGGAGGCTTCCCCGGCGACAATCATGATTTTTCGTTTTCCGTCCATGTGAAATAAGACTCGAGACTTGGAGTTTCGAAGATTGTTGTGAGGCTCGGTTTGGGTCAAAGGCTTTTATGAAACCACGCAACCAATGGATCAGGGCTCTGTCAAGATCTTCCTGCTACTTTCCTCAATCTGCTCAATGACGCCCAAAGCAACACACAGAGCATTCCGCCCATCACGCGCTGAAACCAGTGGAGCCTGTCGACTCTTCACTGACTCGACAAATGCCCCCAGCTCAGACTGTAAAGAATCGGCTTTTTCAAAGGATGATCGTTCCATGGACATCCCGGGAATCGGCAGGCCTGCCCCCTGACCATCCTTGCGGATAATCGTAATGCTTGAGCCCGCATAATCCACGGAGACGTAAGTGTCCTTCTGAAAGATCCGTATTTTTCGCATGTTTTTCATCGAAATACGGCTGGCAGTCACGTTGGCAACACAACCGTTTTCAAAAACCAAGCGAGCGTTTGCAATGTCCACGCGCGGAGACACGACCGGAACGCCAGCCGCTTGAATGCTCTTGAGTTCGGACTTGACAAGATTCAGTATTATATCGATGTCATGGATCATCAAATCCAAAACAACGTCCACTTCGGTTCCCCGTTCATTAAAAATACTCAAACGGTGTGACTCTATGAACAAGGGCATGCTTACGACGTTCCTCAAGGCTACGACTGCGGGATTAAATCGCTCAAGGTGACCGACCTGGATGATCGAACCACGCGAATCTGCCATTTGTATCAGGGCATCTGCTTCTTCAAGGGTTTCTGTTATGGGCTTTTCAACCAAAATATCCACATTGTTTTCCAGGAAATCACGGCTAATGGCAAAATGAAGCGGCGTAGGCACAACAACGCTCACTGCATCGACCTTGCCCATGAAATCCCGGTAATCAGCAAACGACTCGGTTTCAAGCCGTTTTGCAACGCTTTGGGCCCTTTCGGAAATGATGTCCGCCACCCCCACAAGCCTAACGTCCTTCATGCGGGCATACTTCTCGGCATGAAACTTGCCCAGATATCCGACTCCTATTACGCCTACACGTATTGCTTCCATGACCCTCTCAAAATATAGAGTATCTACACTAAGATACAGAATGCTAAAGTGAGCTAAAGTGCCTAAAATGCCAAAAATCAAAAGAATTCAGGAACTAATGAACTAAAATCAGACACAATTCCTTCAATTCCCAAATTTGATGAAGTCATAAAAAGTCGTCACTCCGGTGAAAACCGGAGTCCAGAGCCTTCGTAACTAGCTGACTAAACTGGATTCCGGCTTTCGTCGTTCGACCCTGAGGCTCTCGACGGGCCGGAATGACAAAAAATACATTTTTTGACTTTTTGCGGGTTCATCAAATTTACAATTCCTGAATTGGTAACAATTACACCCAAATTTAGGCACGTTAGCTCATTCTAGGCATTTTTTCACTCACAGAGCTATAATGGCAATTCCGTGCTGATCGGCAAGCGCCACCATCTCTTCCGCATCAAAAACCACGGTCTTCGCTGCCTCAACAGCCAATACAGAAGCGCCGACATCACTCATGATCTGAACAGTCTCGACACCCACGGCAGGCATATCAAATCTCATATCCTGGTTGGGCTTGCTCGCTTTCACAACTACCGTTTTTTCCCGTCCCAGCTGCCCTCCTCGCCGTATAGTGGCATCCGTACCGTCAATTGCTTCAACCGCCATCACCGACCCGTCGCGAACCACTACAGTCTGGCCAATATCTAACCTGCCAATCTCCTTGACTATGCTCCATCCGAAACGCACATCAGCCATTTCAGACCTGGAGGGTTTTCTCTGTGTCCAGCATCCGTTCCGGGCCAAGAGTTCCGGGAGCAAAAAAGTGGCTGCGCGGATAACAATCCCTTCTTTTTCCAACTCTCCGGCAAAGGCTCGCAGGATGCCATCATCTTGTGTGTGATTCACACTGGCCAGAACTTTCAGGGCTCTTAGGTCCGGCCTGACATCTGAAAACATCCTGGTCTTTGTTATTGCCCCCGCCATTGCCGCATCCTTTACGCCATGACCGTTAAAGAAGGCAATAAGGGATTTCAGTTGCCCTAACTTGATCCACTTTATCGCCTCAACAAAGGTCTCCAATCGAGGCTCTGTTTCTCCAGCATGGGCAACGGCGTATACCTGCAAACCCTTTTCCCTGGCTGCCTTTGAAAAAATAATGGGGAACTGTCCGCTCCCCGCAATGAGTCCCACACGTTTCATAGTAGTCACTGGTGACCAACCTTACCTTGTTATCCCCCGTTGAGAAGACTTGATGAACTCTATTAATGCAACAACCTCCGGGATTTGATCGACCTCCGCGACGACCCTCTCCATTGCTTCGTTCAGGGTCAACCCCAGGCGGAACAAAATGCGGTAGGCCCTTTTCAGGGCCCGAATCTTCTCCGCTTCAAAATGATGCCGCTTCAGCCCTACGATATTCATTCCGTGAAGTTTCGCCCGTGGCGAGCCTGAGGCAAGCACGTAGGGCGGGATATCTTTTGTCACACCGCTGACAGCCCCAACAAAGGCATAATCTCCAATCCGCACAAACTGATGGACAGCAACAAAAGCGCCCACGGTCGCAAAGTCCCCCACCTGAATGTGGCCACCCAGGCTTGCGGCATTGGCAAAAATCACCTTGCGGCCCGTGGAACAATCATGGGCTATGTGGGTATAGGCCATCAAGAAATTCTCTTCCCCAATTTCAGTGATTCCCCCGCCGAACTCGGTTCCCCTGTGAATTGTCACGAATTCTCGAATAATCGTTCCACGACCGATTTTTACGAATGTCTTTTCCCCTTTGTATCTTACGGCCTGAGGCACGGCGCCAATTGCTGCGTGTTGAAATATCTTACAATTCTGCCCAATGGTTGTGTACCGGTCAATCGTCACATGGGAGCCGATTGTGGCGCCGGCATGTATCTGAACATCACCGGCTATGACAGAATAGGGCCCGATTTCAACATCGGCATCTATCTCAGCGCTAGGATCAACCACGGCCGTGGCATGTATCATGAGTTTTCTCCTATCATGGCCATCACTTCTGCCTCCGCAACGAGTCTTCGGTGCACAGTAGCCTTGCCCGACATTCTGGAAACATTGCCGCGTCTCTTGGTCCAGACTACCTCAATGTCGAGCTGGTCTCCGGGAACGACCGGTTTTCTGAAACGCGCCTTGTCAATGCCCATAAAATAGATGCCACCTTTCCTCTTATCCTCCGGAAGCGAAGCGTACACAAGGACACCGCCTGCCTGCGCCATAGCCTCAACAATGAGCACACCTGGCATAACAGGGGTCCCCGGAAAGTGGCCCTGGAAAAACGGTTCATTCATGGTCACGTTTTTTAGCGCAACGATACGTTTGTCTGGCTCTATCTCTACGACCCGATCAACCAGAATAAACGGGTATCTGTGGGGCAACAACTCCATGATCTTTCTGATGTCATATACCGTTTCCATATGTCATTCCTTTAGGCGCTTCCTATGATTCCTCCAGTTCCTCAATTCGCCTTTCCAGCTCTCTAATCTTCTTTTTCATATCCGGCAGCTTTGTAATGATATTCGATGTCTTCAACCACAACCGATGAGGCATGCTCGGGCTCCCGGAAACAATCACACCGTCAGGTATCGATTTGCCGACCCCCGATTGCCCACCCACAATCACACGGTTTCCAATGGTGAGATGTTGCGCCACCCCGGCCTGCCCAGCAAGGATAGCGTGGTCTCCAATCGTCACACTGCCTGAAATGCCAACTTGCGCAACAAGCACCGTATCCTCGCCCACGACAACATTGTGTGCAATATGGACGAGATTATCAGTCTTTACGCCCCGTTTGATCCAGGTCCGCCCAAAGGTGGCCCGGTCGATGGTATTGCAAGCCCCAATCTCAACATCATCATCAATACGCACAATACCGGTTTGAGGAATCTTATAGTACTTGTCGCCATCAGAGGCAAAGCCAAAGCCATCGCTCCCGATTACAGCACCCGCATGGATGACCACCCTGTTGCCGATTTGACAGCCTTTCAGAATGGATACATTGGGATTGACAACCACATCATTTCCCATCTCCACGCTGCTGCCAATTACGACTCCAGGATACAAAGTGACGCGATCACCCAGGGTCACATCATCTCCAATGAATACACCCGGATATGCTGAGATTTCCTTGCCGCACCTGAAGTTTTTGCCCACACTGGCCTGATGGCTGATTCCAATCCCGGATTGAGGAAGCGTGTGGAACAAGCTCGAAACCTTTGCCAAGGCCAAATAGGGATTTGCGACCCGCACAAGGATCTTATTAGCCTCGTGAATCTCCAACGGAACAATCACTGCGCTGGCCCTGGTTTCATCAATCCGTTTCTTGTAATCCGCGGATGCGGCAAAACTAATATCATCCGGACCGGCTTCGTCAAACCCTGCAACACCGCGAATGATGCAATCACCGGGGCCCACGAGTTCCCCCTCGACCAAATCAGCAATCTTCCGGACAGGCAGTTCCATTCTTCGTAACTTGTTATTTGTGGAAGTTCTCAAATGCCACCCTATTCCTTCTTCGATTCTGAAGCTGGATTCTCCTCTTTCTGACGTTTCGCATCCAGGGCATTATATTCCTCTATGACCTTATCCGTAATGTCAATGGCATTGGGCGCATAGACAACACCTCCCAGCCGGTGTTCAAGAATCAGCAGGTAGCCCCCTTGCTTTCCTATGTCTTCAACAATCTGAAAAACGTCTTTTTTGATCCGATCGGAAAGCTTAAGGTTCAGTTCTTTCAATATGTCCAGATACCGTTTTCGGAGGGATCTTAAGTCGTTCATTTTGATCCGCAGGCTCCGCTCTTTCTCCTCACGGGCCTCTTGGCTCATGACCAAAGCCTTCTGTTCCAAAGTCTTCTTTAGCTCTTCAACCTCAGCCTCCTTCTCTTTCAGGACCTGCTCCATCTTCATTCCTTGACTCTTAATCTCAACTGCTGATCGTTTGCCGGCATTGGATGTATCAATGACTCTCTGGAAATCGATAATCCCTATCTTCGCCACCTCTGCCCCGAAAGCGGTTCCACAAAAGAAAAACAGAAAAAGGGCAAAAACTGAGACTACGTTGCGCATCTTCATGAATAACCTCCTTGTTGGTAATTAGTCACTGGTCATTGGTATCGGGTAGCGATGGCCAATGACTAAAACGCCATACCCATGGTAAACTCCCATCCACCTTCGCCTTTGCGTTCAGAATCCAGGATGTAGCCATACTCCAAACGTATCGGTCCTATGGGTGAGTACCACCGAAACCCATAACCTATGCTCTTTCTAAGGCTCCCGAGGTTTAGGCTCTCTCCATTATCATAGACATTTCCCGTATCGTAGAAAAGAACTCCTCTCAACCCGGATTTCTTTATGATCGGAAAGAGAAACTCCACGTTAAACTGCACCATCTTGTTCCCACCGATCTTATCATCCGTTGCCGGGTCCCTCGGACTGATCTCTCGCCAGTCATAACCACGCACCGACCCCATGCCGCCTAAGTAAAAACGCTCCCATGTGGGCACTTTGCCGGCAGCGTCCCCGTTAATGAAGCCAGTGCGGCCATGTAGCACGCCGACTGTATCCCAGAAGAGGGGGATATACCATCCAGAGTCCGCAATATACTTGGTAAACCCAATATCTCCGCCAAAGGGTGTTCCTGCATGTTTCACTGTAAGGCTGTTGTCCGAACCCCGCGTGGCGTTGAAAATCCGATCCCTTGAATCCCGGCGTATTGTGCCGGTCACAGTATGCCCGATATTTGTCCCTTTGAATTCCTGGATGGAAGTCGAAGCGTCACTCGTAAGATTTTCGATCTCAGCCCGGTCATAGTTATAAGACAAATATGCCCTGCTATAATCAAAGACCGGATAGCTGGCCCGAAAAGTTGCCCCAATGCTGTCTTTGTCATAGGTATCGTAGTCCTTGTCCGTGTTGTAAAGATCAACACCGGCTGTCAGAGGAATATCAAAAAGCCATGGTTCGGTGAAGCTGAATGTGTAAGTGGAGGTTCTGCTGCCAAGCTGGCCCCTGAGGCCCAAGGTCTGTCCTCTGCCAAACAGGTTCCTCTGTGAAATCGATACCATACAAAACAAGCGATCCACTGAGCTGTACCCGCCGCCAAAGCTGAATGCGCCGGTGGGCTTCTCGGTCACATCGATCTTGACAACCATCTTATCTTCTGCGGTTCCCTGTGTGGTATCGAGCTTTATGTCTTCAAAATAATCAAGGCGATAAAGGTTTCGTGTCCCCCTCTTTAAACGTTTCCCGCTAAAGAGTTCCTGCTCGTACACATTTAACTCTCTACGAAGGACCTTATCACGCGTCTTGGTATTACCCGCAATAATGATCCTTTCAAAATAGACCGGCGGCCCCTTGTTTATGACATAAGTGATATTGGTCCTATGTTCTTCGAGCTCCTGGGCAATACGTGGAGAAATATCTGCGTATGCATAACCCTCGTCGGAGTAAAGGTCGCCCAAAGCAAGGATGTCTGCCCTTAACACTTCTCGGTTATACATCTTTTCCTTGTTGATCCGTATGTTCTCAAGCAACGTCTCTTCCGGCTGAATCAGATCGCCTTCAATCTTCACCTTTCCAACCTTAAACTGGGGCCCCTCTTCTATCTTGACAGCGACATCAATCCGGTTCTTCTCATAAGTAAGATGAGGTTCGCCAACTCTTGCCTGAATATATCCATGATTGTGATAATAAGCAGCTATCTTTGATATGTCTTGCTCCAGGACCTCACGATCCAAATCCCCTGATGAGGTAATCCACGAAAAGAAACCCTTCTCTTTTGTCTTCATCAGACCCTTCAACATATCGTCATCATAGGCGCTGTTTCCCTCAAAAGAGATGGTCTTGACAAAAACCTTTCCACCCTCTTCAATGACAAACTCAACATTGGCACGATTCTCTGACACAGACTCTATCTCGTAACTAACTTCGACCTGGTGATAACCTTTTTCCTTGTAAAGCCTCCTAATTTCCCCCAGGTCGCTCTGAAGCGTGTTGACATTCAAGATAGACCCCGGTCTCGTGCCAACAATCTCCTTGATCTCTTCATCATCGAATTTCCTGTTCCCTCTTATCATTATGTGGCGTATTGTTTCCTTTTCTTCAACCTCAAAGGTAACCACCTTCCCCTCAGGTGTGCTGCTGACGTCCACGCGAATATCACCAAAATAACCCATCTTATAAATTGATTTCACATCATCTCTGAGGACCTTTGCCAAATAGATATCACCATTCTTGATCTTAAGAACTCTCTTGATAGCTTCGGCTTCTATCCGTTTGTTTCCTGCTATCACGACCTCTGCCACTTGCTCTCGCTTGAATATCCTAATGCCGATGTCCTGCGCCAGCCTCCGAACAGAATCTAGGAGGTTCTCAATGCCCTCCCCTTCCACATAAAGCGTCTGTGGAGGGGTCTTCCCGAAGGATTCTATAACCTTGGCATCCAGGCTGTACCTTGTTCCAATCTGCGTGAAACTTCCGAGCACGACAAAGTCGGCTGCCGTATCAACCCCCATATCCCGGAAATACTTCAGACCAAGGCCTTCGGTCTTCTTTGGCGCTGCCTCAGCCAGGGCCAGGGGCTCCACCACTGTAACCCCTTCATCCGTCAGTTGCTGGGAAACCAGTCTCCGAATCCGGTCCTTAAGGGAATCAAGGCTTTCATGCGCATGCACATCAAATGGAAAAACTAAGACACGCACAGCCTCCTGGGCCATGACTGTCGTCTGGAAGGAAAACAGAAAAAGAGTGATCAGTAAACATCGTCTGAACATAGCGGCCTTTAACCTATCGGTACCGCCTTGCCATCTATCAGGGTCATCTGGCGAGACAGTCTCTCAGCTAACTTCATGTTGTGAGTCACAATCACGGCTGTTATTCCATCATCGCGGTTTAATGACATCAAGAGGTCATGAATGGTTTCACTGGTTCTGGGATCCAAATTGCCAGTGGGTTCGTCCGCCAACAGAATTATTGGTTTTAACACCAAAGATCTTGCTACAGCAACCCTCTGTTGCTCTCCACCTGAAAGTTCGCCCACCGCGTGTTTGAGTCTATCCTTGAGGCCCATTCGCACCAAGATGCCTTCAGCCAGTTCGCATGCCTTCTTAGCACTCACGCCCTTGATCAAGGCAGGCATCATTGCGTTTTCCAAGGCGTTAAACTCCGGGAGCAGATGGTGGAACTGGAAAACAAAGCCAATGGTCTGATTGCGAAAAGAGGCCAGCCCTTCATCATCGTAATCAAAAACGTTTTTCCCTTCAAAGAAAACCTCCCCCGAGTCAGGTCGCTCCAGAGTCCCCAGCACATGAAGTAAGGTCGACTTGCCCACACCGGAAGCGCCCACTATGGCGACCATCTCTCCATGCCATATTTGCAAACACACACTCCGTAATACATCTACCCGGTTACCATTTGTGACGAACGACTTGTTGACGTCTGCCACCTTTATCAAAGGTTCCTGGCTACTCATATCTGATCGCTGAGGCTGGCTCCAACCGGGAAGCCTGATATGACGGATAAAGGGTAGCTAGAAAACTAATGGCCACAGCCGACAAAGCAACAAGGATTACGTCAAGGACCTGCACTCTAACGGGCAGCGTGGAGATATAGTAGACATCGCTCGGAAGTTCAACAAATTGATATTTCTTTAGCAGAAAACAGAGGATACCTCCTCCCATCAACCCAAGGATAGTGCCCAACGCACCAATTATGAGACCATCCATCACGAAAATTCTCCTTATGCTCTTTCCTGTTGCGCCCATAGACTTTAGAATGGCAATGTCTTTTCTTTTTTCCATGACCATCATAATCAAAGTACTGATGATATTAAAAGCAGCAACCAGAATAATCAAAACCAGGATAATAGACATCACGACCTTCTCAAGTTTCAACGCCGAGAAGAAATTCTTGTTCATCTGCATCCAGTCCTGAGTCCAATAACCAGCGCCTAGACTCTCTAGAATTCTGCCGGAGATCTTATCAACACGGTAGATGTCGTCTACTTTCACCTCAATGCCATGAACAGAGTCTTTAAGCCTCAAGAGTTGCTGCGCTGCTTCGATAGAAACATAGGCAAATGATGTGTCGTAGTCATACATCCCCGAATTGAAGAGACCAACGACCCTGAATCTCTTCATATGAGGCACTCGAGCCCCAAGGGGCGCCAGGCTGCCACTTAACGGTGAGATGGCGTGAAGATCGTCTCCCGGATTTGCCATGAGCAGCCTGGCAAGCTCCTTTCCCAAGATGATTCCCGGAGGAAAACCCGTTCCCGTGTCAGTCTGTGGGTCCTCCATGCTTGCCAAGGCTTGTAAATCGCTCCCCTTCATACTCTTTTCCAGGTCCAACACGCGACCCGCTCTCAAAGGATCGATACCCTTCAAGACTGCGCCGGAAACGCAGGATCCGCAGCGAAGCATGATCTGGCTGTGAATGAAAGGAGCTGCGGCCTCTATCCCCTCCACCGCCTCAATTTTTTTCGTGACGTCGCCATACTGTGCCAGCTCGCCACTTCTGCTCATAACTCGGATATGAGCGTTCATTCCCAGTATTTTTGATTTGATATCAGCTCCAAACCCTGTCATGACGGCCAGAACAACCATCATGGCCATAACACCCAGCATAACTCCGGCAACCGATATAAACGTGTTAATTGAAATAAAGGCCTGCTTTCGTTTGGCCCGAAGGTATCGAAAGCTCACAAAGAGTTCAAAAGACATGGTTTACGTCTCGTAATTTCTACAACATATTGAATTTACAGGGAGCCGTTGAGGCTTGGATGTATGCCTCGCATCTGGAAAAATGAAATGCTGGTATATTGGAATCTCGAAGATCCCGTCTTTAGCGGGGTTGATTCTTGAAGAAAGTTTCCCATTTTTTGATTCTCCTGTCAATCCGCCTCCGGCGGACCATTTGCCCAGGACCCCTGTCTGCCGACAGGCAGGCAATATTCCAACATTCTTGTATTCCAACATTCCAATCTGGAGCGAAGCAAACTAAGTTCTGCTCTTCAACTGGGGAAAAAGGATCACCTCGCGGATGGAGGGCACATCGGTCAGCAACATGACAAATCGATCAATGCCAATACCTTCACCAGCGGTGGGAGGCATGCCGTATTCGAGAGCTAGCACGTAATCTTCGTCCATGTGGTGAGCTTCTTCATCACCCTCGTCGCGATCTGCAACCTGATCCAGAAAGCGCTTTTTCTGGTCAACCGGATCATTGAGTTCTGAGAACCCGTTGGCAATCTCACTGCCTCCAATGAATAGCTCAAATCGCTCGGCCAACTCGGGGTCCGAGGCGCTCCTCCTGGCAAGCGGAGAGATCTCCACTGGATAGTCCACAATAAAAGTGGGCTCGATCAGCTTGGGTTCGACCAGCACATCGAACAGCTTTGTAAGGATTTTTCCCAGCCGCCTCACTTTTGTGACCTGAATCCCTTTGGATTTGGCAAAATCGAGCAATCGCTCCCGATCATTGAACGCAGAGGGATCAACACCGCCCAGTTCACTCAGTGCATCCTTCAATGATAGTCGGCGCCACGGTCCTTCCATGTCTATCTTCTTCCCCTGGTATGTAAAACCGGAGACGCCCAAAACACGCTGGGTTACGAACCTAAACATCTCCTCTGTCAGAGTCATAAGATCTTCGTAAGTGGCGTAAGCAACATAGAACTCCAGCATAGTGAATTCCGGATTGTGCTGCGTTGAAATACCTTCGTTCCTGAAATTCCTGTTTATCTCGAAAACCCTTTCAACTCCACCAATGACCAATCGCTTCAGGTAAAGCTCAGGTGCAATACGCAGGAAGAGTTCGACTCCCAAGGCATTGTGAAAGGTCTTAAAAGGCGTGGCCTCAGCTCCTCCGGGTAATGGCTGCATCATGGGAGTCTCGACCTCCAAGAAATCTCGCTCCAGTAGGAACTCCCTGAAGGTCTGAATGATCCGGGCCCTGTTGACAAAGATAGCCCGAACTTCAGGATTCATGACGAGGTCAAGATACCTCTGGCGGTAGCGTTTCTCTGTATCCTTTAGCCCGTGGAATTTTTCGGGCAATGGCCTAATCGCCTTTGACAGCAGACGAATCTCTTTGGCAAAAATAGTCCATTCCCCTGTTTTGGTAAGAAATACGGTACCCTTGATCGCTATGAAGTCGCCAATATCGAATTTCTTGAACAAGTCATAGGCTTTCTGCCCAATTTCGTCTTGCTTTACGTAGGCCTGAAGTTGACCGGTGGAGTCCCTGAAATGGAGGAAAGTGGCTCTTCCAAAGGACCTGCGCCCTATGATACGGCCAGCCATCGAAAAAACGGCCGTATCGTCCACGTCTTCTTTTTGTTTGCGAATGTACTCTCTTACGCTCTCGACCGTGTGGGAAAGCTTAAAATCATTGGGATAAAGCTCAACCCCTTCATCCACCAAGGCCTGTGCTTTTTCTCGTCGTTGGCGAACAACTTCACTCGTCTCGTCCACAGTACAGCCGCACCTCACCAGGATATTAAAGGATTTTTGCTAACCCATTTGTCTCTATGTGTCAAGGTAAAACGCCTGGAGATTCTATTCTCTCCAGGCACAGGACAAATGTGGTTCCCAGGCTTTCTCGACTCTCGACGTTAATACGTCCGCCGTAGGATTCCAGAAGCCTGTGGACAATTGAAAGGCCTAAACCCGTGCCTTGTGCCCTGGTGGTAAAGAAGGGATCAAAGATGTTTTTTTGCGTCTCTTCCGACATGCCACAGCCATCGTCGTTAATTGAGATTTGTGCCATGTCTTCCACGACTTCAGATGCGACTTCAACAGAACCCGTTCCATCAACTGCCTCGGCAGCGTTTAAGAGCAGGTTCCACAGGATCTGACGTATATGCTTAGGATCCATTTTGGTCCATATGTTAGGGGCCAAGCGCCGCGCTACCTTTATTCTGTTCCGGCAAATAGCATCCTGCTCAAATAACTCCAGGGTCTCCTCGATAGCGGAACTAAGCTCCACGGGTTCGACTTTGCCTGAACTGGGACGTGCAAACAGGAGAAAATCATTTGCCAGGACATTGAGCCTATCGGCTTCTCTCAGGACAATCTGCATAAGCTTTTCTGTAACTGACGTCATGCCAACTTGACCCTTCAAAAGCTGGATCGAGCCAGTCATGGATGCAAGTGGGTTTTTTATTTCATGGGCTATGCCAGCCGCCATCTCTCCGACAGCGGCCAGCTTCTCCACCCTCTTGACATGGGACTCCATGATCTTCATGGCCGTTAGATCTTGAAAAATCAGCAATTTGCCGATGGCCCTCCCGCCACGTTCTCGCAATGAAGACACTGAAAAACCAAGGTAACCAACAGTCCCATCACTTTTTCTAAACGTCACATCGTGACGATATGGCCCCTTTTGATGGGATTCTGCAGATGTGTCATATCGCTGAACTACCTCCGAAAAAATCGTTGCCAGTGGCTTTCCCAAAACTTCGGCCCGCGCAAAGCCTGTTATTCTCTCGGCCGCGGTGTTGAAGGAAGTAATCGCACCTGCCACGTCCAACGTTAGCAACCCACTGTCCATACTGTGCACAATACTGGCGTTAAAGGCCTCTAACTGTCGAAAGTCCTTCTGTTTGGCCTCGAGTTCTCTCTCGCTCCTAACGGTCTGCTGAGCAAGATAGCTGCTCAAGAAAGCGACCAAGAAACAGGCCAGCACAGTCATAACGATCTTGTAGATGACGAACGACCCCTCATATGCCTGAACACTCAAACTTGCTTGGGTATAAAACGGCTCCAAAATGCCATAGTACTCCAAGTCTATCATGACCCCGTACTGAATGCTGCACAGGGTGGCCATGGTGAGGCTCCCTTTCTTGTAAAGAAGAATGCTTGCGTAAACAATGACGACTAGATAGAGAAAAGAAAAGACACTGGCAATGCCACCCGTTAGGTAGATGAGCAAGGTCACGAGCAAAGTATCAAGACCAATCTGCGCATATGTGAAGCTGACAGTTGGCCCCAGTCGTTTGAAGATCACAACATAGAGAAAAGTGAGAACATAGACAGTGCCAATGAGGCCATAGAGTACAAGAAGAGGGGGGGCAATAAGTGATTCACGATCCTTGAACTGGACGATGACAGTGGAGCCCAGCAGGAAAGTGGTAAATACGACTCGCAAAAACATCAACCACTGGAGTCTCCTAGCCGTATATCCATGTGACATCAGTGCGTTAGAAGTGACTCCAGCCACTGCCTTAGTCGCCAACCATACCGGCCATTTTGAAGATAGGTAGATACATGGAAACCACCAACCCGCCGATGGTAACACCCAAAAAGACCATCATAAAGGGCTCGATCATGGAAGTCAGGCTGTCAACTGCAGCATCAACCTCATCATCATAGTAGTCAGCTATCTTTGACAGCATGGCATCCAAGGCCCCTGTTGACTCTCCTACTGCCACCATCTGACAAACCATGGACGGGAACACACCGCTTTCTGCCAGAGGACCAGCCATTGTTTGTCCCTCGCTAATAGCCCATCGGACCTTGAAGATAGCCGACTCAACGGTCTTGTTGCCTGAAGTCCTTGCCACGATATCAAGGGCGTCCAAGATCGGCACCCCGCTGCTAACCATGGTGCCGAGCGTGCGAGTGAATTTGGCTACGGCCACCTTACGCAGAAGCATGCCAAAGACGGGTAACTTAAGCATATAGTCATCGACCAGAACTCGGCCTTTTTCAGTCTTATAGAATCGCCTGAAGGCAAAGACAAAAGCTACTAGAACGCCAATCATGTAAAGGATATTGCCCTTGACAAACCTGCTTAAGCTCACGACAATCTGTGTCGGTGCGGGAAGGGCCCCGCCAAAATCAGCAAACATCTTTTCAAAAACCGGGATCACGAAGACCAAGATCACGCCAATTACCAAAACGGCAATAATAAGGACGATAATAGGATAAGTCATGGCCGACTTCACCTGTTTTTTGAGTTTCATAGCCTTTTCCATGTATGCGGAAAGTCGATCCAGAATCGTATCAAGAATGCCACCCGTCTCGCCTGCCGCAACCATGTTAACAAAAAGATCATCAAACGTCTGAGGGTACTTCCCCAACGCCTCTGCGAGTGTAGAGCCAGACTCCACATTCTCCTTGATCTCCTTCAGTATTTTCTTAAACATCTTATTTTCTTGCTGGGACTGCAGGATGTCAAGACATTGAATGAGCGGAAGGCCGGCGCTAATCATAGTTGCAAATTGCCTTGAAAATACCACCACATCGGCAGATTGCACTTTGGGTTGCAGGAAGGAAACGTTTTCAAACAAGTCTTTGGGCTTTTTCTTGATCTTCGTAGACTTGATATGCATACGGCGCAACTGGGCCCGCACCGCAGCCTCGTCAGGGGCCTCTGTTTCGCCCTTCTGGATTGCGCCCTTTCTGTCTTGTCCTTGCCACACATAAATTGGCATAAGTATCTCTCCTTACTATTGGATGTTTCCAAAACAGGGTAGTCCAAGATCTCTATTTTGGTATCATGAACACTTAGCATATGCAAGAGACGTTCCAATGTGAATCCCAGTGCGACGTCTCAAAAGCTCTATTTCGGTCATTCGAATTTGTTTGAAATTTGCATATTTGAATTTGGGATTTCCCCAAACGAAGGTTAGAAAATTGTTGACAGATTAGAATGAATTTGATATATAAATAAAGTTTGCATTCAAAGCGCTCAAAACTCAACAAGAAGTAAGGAGGTGATTCCGATGGACTGTACAACTGTAAAGCCGGGGGTGGAATGCGTATTTATGACGAAGAATGGTTGTTCCTTTAACGGCGGCAACTGTCATAAGACCGTAGAAGAATGTCATGGATGTGGCCGCACTATCGAATTCCCTTCCGGATGGTACTGCACTGCCTGCCCTGATCCTTCCCTCAAATGGAAAAACGGCAAATGCAACCTCGCTACACATGTGAAAAGCACAGCCAAAACCGAAACTGGCAAAATCAACCCGCTCAAGGCATCCAAGCGCAATGCCCGCTAGAGGCTCTCATCAGTCATTGGTCAACGGTCAGTGGTTCAGATCAATTCTGCTGACTGTTGACCAATAACTACGTCAGCTTCCGAAGGGCCTCCCCTATCCTGTCAAGCCCCTCTTTGATGACCTCAAGACTTGTTGCATAGGAAACCCTCACAAAATCGTCAGCGCCAAAAGCAGCCCCTGGCACAAGGGCAACCCGGGCCTCTGTCAAGAGGTATTCACATAGATCGCTGGAGCCCTCGACGTTCTTCCCATCCAGGTTCGCTTTGAAATAATGGCTAACATAAGGAAAGGCATAAAAGGCTCCGCTGGGCATATTGCAATGGATGCCGGGCATAGCATTCAATCGTTCAACGAGGTACCTGCGCCTCTCGTCAAAGACCTGAAGCATGTCCTGCACCAAGTCCTGCGGGCCATTTAGCGCAACTATGGCAGCCCTCTGAGCTATGGAATTGGGGTTTGAGGTGCTCTGGCTCTGGATTTTTGTCATCCCTGCAATAACCTGTCTGTCTCCGGCCACGTATCCGATACGCCAGCCTGTCATGGCATAGGTTTTGGATAATCCGTTTACGACAAAAGTCCTTGCTTTGAGTTCATCGCTAACTTGCGCGATGCCGCAGAAGGGCTTTTCGTCGAAAATCAGTTTTTCGTAGATTTCATCTGAAACAACCGAGATGTCATGTCTCAGGACGACCTCTCCCAGTGCTTCCAGTTCCGATTTGGTGTAAACCGACCCGGTCGGATTGGAGGGGCTGTTAAGAATCAGAAGCTTCGTTCGGGCAGTGATGGCCTCCTCAAGGGCTTCAGGGGACACCTTAAAATCATTGGCCTCTGCTGTTTCCACAATCACAGGTTCTGCACCGGCAAGGACCACTATAGGGGGATAAGAGACCCAGTATGGGGCAGGGATGACCACCTCGTCGCCCGGGTCTAAGATAGCCTGGGCCAGGTTATAGAGCACGTGTTTGCCTCCGCACGAAACCATGACCGCATCACGCTCATAGGTCAAATTGTTGTCCTCCCTGAATTTCTCTATGATCGCATCTTTGAGCTCAGGCATGCCCCCTGCCGCAGTGTACCGTGTGAAGCCCTCCTCCATTGCACGCACGGCCGCCTGCCTAATGTGCTTGGGGGTATCGAAATCCGGCTCTCCAACACCAAAGCTGATCACATCCACGCCTTGCTGTCGCATGGACACTGCCTTGGCATTTATGGCCAGGGTCGGAGATGGCTTGATTACGCTGATTCGCTGGGACAGGAGCATAATGACCTCCCTAGTGCGGTGTCTTAAAAGTTCAGTGCACGATTTTGGCAATCTAGTACTTGAAGGAACTAGTGTTGCACTATTTGGCTTTTCGCTTGACCGAAGGTACAAGCGTCATTATAAATTAAATTCATAATCGGTTTTCGAATAGCGAACAGCTATAGGGTATCTACCAAACCTTGAACCAAATGGCAATTCTCTTTGAAAAAGAAAATACGGTCAACATATTTCAATCTTAAGTCAAGAACCGCCCGCATCAACACCGCAGGGAAATGGATATTCTATTACGTCCTGATAGGACTTATCGCCGGTCTGGGCTCCATTGCCTTTCATTATCTTTGCCAGTTGGGTTCACACGTCTTCATGGATCAGATGGCCGGTTACCGGCCTCCCATTCCCGCCGGAGAGGGACACCTCTTTGCGCCGTCACAAACCCCCTTTAATCGCTGGATGCTTTTTTTCCTCCCTGCCTTAGGAGGGATCATAAGCGGATGGCTTGTCTACACCTTTGCGCCTGAGGCAGAGGGCCACGGGACAGATGCGGCCATTGATTCCTATCACAATAAGGGAGGGTTTGTCCGCGGAAGGATACCATTTATCAAGACTATCGCCTCTGCGGTCACCATAACCTCCGGGGGTTCCGGAGGTCGGGAGGGGCCGATCGCCCAAATCGGGGCTGGTTTTGGCTCATATCTTGCCACAAGGCTGAAGCTCTCTGACCGAGATCGTCGCATCATGCTGGCTGCAGGCATTGGAGCCGGCGTGGGAAGCATCTTTCGTGCCCCCCTGGCAGGGGCGCTTTTTGCTGCCGAGGTTCTGTACCGGAACCCTGAATTTGAAGCCGAGGTGATCATCCCTGCAGGCATTGCTTCAGTCGTTGCTTACTGTGTCTTCTGTCTCGTGTGTGGATGGGGCTCTCTGTTTGAGTCTCAAGATTTTGCCTTTCAAAATCCTTTGGAACTGGGCCCGTACATTGTGCTTGCATTCATCCTGGTGGGAGGTGCAATCCTATACATTAAATCGTTTTACGGCGTGCATCGCATCGCCAAGGCGCTGAAAATTCCAAATCACATTAAACCTGCTATCGGCGGGCTTTGCACCGGTGCCATCGGGTTTTTTCTCCCTCAGGCCTTGTCCTTTGGCTACGGCTTTGCCCAAATGGCGCTAAATAACGAGATCCCCACGCTCCTCCTTCTTGGCCTGGCCTTCGGAAAGATAATGACAACTTCTTTTTCCATCGGCTCAGGGGGCAGCGGCGGCGTATTCGGCCCTTCTATCGTCATTGGCGGCGCCTTTGGAGGGGCTGTTGGCAGGATCTTTCATGCCATCATTCCGGGCATTGTGACGGAGCCTGGCGCCTTTGTGGTAGTCGGCATGGCAGGATTTTTTGCAGCTGTATCCAATACACCAATTTCGACCATTATCTTTGTCAGCGAGGTGACCAATTCATATCACCTGCTCCTACCTAGCCTGCTGGTTTGCTCGCTCGTCTACTTGCTTTCGCGAAAATGGACGATCTATGTACAACAGGTGCCAAGCAGGTTGGACTCCAATGCGCACCGCGGCGACTTCTTCGTGGACGTGCTTGGCACAATTAGGGTCAAAGAGCTTCTCCACCAAGTGAGAAAAGTGAAGCTGGTCCCTGAAGACATGCCGCTGGTCGCCTTCAGAAAGATGTTCTCTTCAACAGATCAGCACTATTTCCCAGTCGTAAACAAGGAAAATATGCTGACCGGCATATTTTCCATTAACGACATTCGAGAAATCATATTTGATCAGGAAATTGGAGATCTTGTGGTCATGAAGGATATCGCCAACCCGGATATCATCGTGACAACACCCTCTGAAGACCTCAATGAGGTGCTCAAGAAATTCACGATTCGCAATCTTCACAGGCTCCCTGTTGTCAAGGATGAAGACCACAGGATTCTGCTGGGCATGTTGGATCGTATGGAGGTAATTCAACACTATAATATGAAGGTCGAGGAAATCAAATCGAGCCACCAAAAAATAGACATTGAATCAGATCGTGAGATCAGCCTGCTGAAGAACATACCTGTGCGGGAGGCGATGAAGCGAGACATCGAGACTATCAGGGCAGAGATGCCACTGAAAGACCTGAGGGAACTCATTTATCATAGCAAGCACAACAGCTTTGCTGTGCTAGACGCACTTGGCCGGTTGATCGGTATCCTTTCTTTGTCGGACTGCCAGAAGGCCTTTAATGCAGATGAGGAAAAAACATTGACGGCGCAAGACATTGCAACCTGCGACCTGGTCACCGTAACCGAAGATGATAGCCTGTTTCTGGCCCTTACCAGAATCGTCCAGGGGGATTTTTCCGTGCTCCCTGTGGTGGGCAGACGCAACCCCAAAAGCCTTCTTGGCGTAATCAGGCGAAGGGATATCATGTCTGCCTATGATGATATCTTCATAAAAAAAATCGTCAGGGAAAAGGGATAAGATCGCTGCGCGATCTTATGCAACGCAGCTATGCTGCTTCAGAAAGGGATGGTCCGTATTTAACTTCCCTCAGGAACAAACCATGAGGAGGCGCCGTCATCCCAGCCTGTTTGCGGTCTTTTGACATTAAGATATTCTCAAACTCCTCTGGCGAGACCCTCCCCGTCCCCACGTCCACTATGGTACCCACGATGTTGCGCACCATGCAGCGCAAGAATCCGTCAGCCTCAATGCTGAAAACCAGGTGACCATCAGCTTCGTTTGCCGTCAAGCTCACATTCATAACAGTGCGAACCGCATGGAACCTGGGGCTACCAGTCGCTTGAAAGGCTGAGAAGTCGTGCTTGCCCTTCAGGCAAGACATGGCTTTTCTCATAGTATTGAGGTTTAGACTTTTTTTGACATGCCAGGCATACTGCCGAAAAAGGGCGGCAGGGATAGGTCTATTCCAGATGTAATAGTCGTAGGCCTTGCTCCAGGCATCGTATCGAGCATGGAACGAACGAGCAACTACTTGGCAGTCTTTGATCACGATATCTCCGGGCAGAAGGCCATTCAGGCCTCTGATGAAGATCTCAGGGGTCAGTCTTGTGTCGACGAAGAAGTGGGCGACCTGGTTCAGTGCATGCACTCCGGCATCTGTGCGCCCGGATCCGATGACTGTCACCAAACGGCCGGTCATTGTTTCCAGGGCAGCCTCAATGGTTCCCTGAACCGTGGGGACATCCTTCTGGCGCTGCCAGCCATGATAGGTCGTGCCGTCGTATTCGATAATGAGCTTGAAGTTCTGCATGCAGCGACTTTAGCTCACTGCTCTATAGAGGAAACGGAACATGATCCAAACCCGCTGTTTCAGGGAATCCCAGCATTATGTTCATGTTCTGCACCGCCTGGCCGGAGGCCCCCTTTACGAGGTTGTCTATAGCTGACACCATGATCAATCGTCTCGTGTGCTGGGCCACCTTGAACCCGATGTCGCAGTAGTTTGTCCCTCTCACGTGCGTGGTGTTCGGAAATCCGCCAGGTCGACAAAGGCGGACAAAAGGCTTGTTTGCATAAAATGAATCAAGGCATGATGCGACGTCTTCGGTAGACACAGGCTTTTTCAGGCCTATATAAATCGTGGTTAGCATCCCCCGCGTCATAGGGACCAAGTGGGGTGTGAAGGTGATGCGGACAGCACGTCCGGAAAAAAGGCTCAATATCTCGTCCATTTCCGGGTTGTGGCGATGTTCGGCCACCTTGTACGCCTTAAAGCCCTCATTGACTTCACAAAAAAGGGAGGCAAGGCTCACCGACCGTCCCGCGCCACTTGCGCCCGACTTGGAATCCGCGACCATGTTGTGCAAGTCCACAAAAGGCGCCTTCACCAGAGGAAGCAACGGAAGAAGGACGCTGGTGGGATAACAACCGGGGTTTCCCACAAGTGAGGCGTTGCGAATACGATCACCGTAGATCTCGGCAAGCCCGTACACAGCCGACTTAAGCAAGTCCTTTGCCTGATGAGGTTCATACCATGCCTCATAAATCGCAGGGTCCTTAAACCTGAAATCTGCGCTAAGATCAATGACCTTCTTGCCTTGATCAATGAGACCTGGCACGATACCCATTGACGCTTTGTGAGGCAGCGCGGTAAAGATCACGTCTGCCCCTTGAGACACAGCATTTTCCGAGAAAGCCTGGCACCTCAAATTCACAATTCCAGCCATGGCCGGATATATATCCGAAAAAAGAGCGCCCGCATACTGGCGAGAAGTAATCATGGTCAATTCTGAAAGAGGATGACCTGACAAAATCCTTACTAGCTCAGCCCCAGCATAGCCGGTTGCTCCGATAACTGCTGTCCTGACAGGCATGTTACCCCTCCGAAAGACCTGGTGTGTTTACACCCGGATTCCTTGACACGTCTGCTCTGGATCAAAGATCAAAATCGCAGCCATGTCAAACTAAAACATGATTTTGAACGTACCAGACAAAGGAGGCGACCTCTAGGAAGCCTGTCTGCGGGGAATGAGAAGGTATGAAGGGAGAAAACGACCGGGAAAGAAAAACAATGACTGAACACGAGTCTCTCTTGGGCTACCTGCCGCTGAAGCGGTATGTAATCCTTCCTCGCGACAGGTCATATGGTGAAAGCTCAACGGTGACCGTGTCCCCTGGCAGGATCTTTATTGAATATTTCCGCATCTTTCCACAAGGATGCGCAAGTATCCGATGTTTGTTTTCCAGTTCCACCCTGTAGGTGCCGTGGGACATGTCCTGAATGACTTTACCGCGTACTTCAATTGCTTCTTCTTTGGCCACAATCAATTCACCCCCTTTTGTCGGGCATAGGCATAATTCCAGGAAACTCCCGCTATTTCAAGCGGCTGCGCAATTCCTCAATACATGGAACTAACGTTTTGAATACTGGAAGTGGGCCCTAGCCCCTTTTTGACCGTATTTCTTCCTTTCTTTGATCCTGGGATCGCGGGTCACAAAGCCTGCTTTCTTCAAGACCAGTCTGAATTCCGGTTTGACCTTAAGCAAAGCCTTGGTGATGCCATGCCGAATGGCAGCAGCCTGTCCGGACATACCACCACCAGAAACATTGACGTTCACGTCAAAGCTCCCGTATGTATCAGTCAGCACAAGAGGCTGTTCCACGATCATCTTGGCGGTCTCTCTGCCAAAATAATCATCAATCAGCCGCCTATTAATGGTTATGGTCCCGGTTCCAGGTTTCAGCCATGTTCTGGCTATGGCGGTTTTGCGTTTTCCCGTTCCGTAATAGGATTCGGCCATGAATGACTCCTACACCTTACATCTGTATTTGTTCTGGTTGCTGCGCCGTATGCGGATGGTCCGAGCCAGCGTAAACCTTCAGCTTTCTCAACATCTGGCGCCCAAGTCTGTTTTTGGGAAGCATCCCACGAACCGCGTAGACGATCAAATCCCCAGGGCGCTTCTGCAAAAGCTGATTGGCAGTCGTAGATTTGAGCCCCCCCATGTAACCGCTGTGGCGATAGTAGACCTTCTGGTCCCACTTCCTGCCGGTGAGAGCGACCTTGGCGGCGTTGACCACTATGACGTGGTCTCCGGTATCTACATGGGGCGTATAGATGGGCTTGTGCTTTCCCCGGAGGCGAGTGGCAATGAAGCTTGCCAGACGCCCTAATACTTGCCCCTTGGCATCAACAACGTACCATTTTCTGTCCACTTCCTTGGACTTTGCGCTGTAAGTTTTCATCATCGGATCTTTCTTCTTCCTACTCTCGAAAGCTTGAAAATTTATTTTTTTAATCCCGCTGTCTTGCAATGTCAAGAGAAAAAATAAGGTCCAGCCCTCAAATTGCTTGACAAAAGCCCTCTGTTTTTGTACTGGATTCAATCACAATAAGCTAAGTCCAACGTTCCGGGCAAGTCCTAGATACGCGTCTGCGCTTAAACCTAGACAAGAAAGGAGAGATCTATGAACATTTTGACCTTTGGACCAAACGGTAGTGGCAAGGGAACCCAGGGAGCCATCGTGAAGGAGAAATATAACCTGCCCCACATTGAATCGGGTGCGATATTCCGTGATAATATCGGGAAAGGCACGGAAATCGGCGTCAAGGCCAAAGAGTATATTGACCGCGGGGAATTGGTGCCGGATGAGATCACCATCCCGATGATTCTTGACCGTCTAAAACAAGACGACTGCAAGAATGGATGGCTTCTGGATGGGTTTCCCAGAAACAAGGAGCAGGCTATAAAGCTGGATGAAGCCCTCAAAGCCGCCAGCTTGGACCTGGACGTAATAATCGAAGTAATTCTGGATCGAGAAATCGCCAAGGACCGCATTATGGGACGCAGGTTGTGCGTTAACGACAACAATCATCCTAACAACATTTTCATCGACGCCATAAAACCCGATGGCGACAAGTGCCGGGTGTGCGGTGGTGACCTGACAAGCCGGTCCGATGACCAGGACGAAGAGGCCATCAACAAACGTCACAGCATCTACTATGACACGGGAACCGGCACAATGGCCGCAGCCTATTATTTTAAAGACATTGCCGAAAAAAACGAAAAGATTAAATATATTACACTTGATGGAGCGCCTGGCGTTAAGGAAGTGACAGCGGAGTTGATGTCAAAGCTCTAAGGTGCCTTAACAAATCATAGAATCGTTTTACGATTTTATTAAGTCATGTGCCTGCCCGGAAGGGTCTGTTTCCAGGCAGGCACATATTACGGCTCATTTAATGCGTTTCCGCTCAAAAACCTCGCCAACTGCACGGCACAAAGTCACAACTAAAACATATTCTTGGTATTTCTCGCAATTACGTCTCGCGTGAGTGGCTCCTCAACATCCTGCAAGCTACTCAGAAATAATTTCAGGATCCCCAAAAAATTGACATCTGGCCACCAGTTAGATATTATTAATGGTTAGATTTGTATCACTGCACAAAAAAACCTTGGATTGGCGGGATTGTTGTAGAAAATGAAACCGCGTACAGACCGGCTTTTCGATAGAATCAGGACATCCAAGAACCTCCCCACGCTTCCCCATATTCTGCTAAGGCTTGTTGAAGCCTGCAATAGCCAGGGATGTACAATTAAGGATATTTCCCGGATAATTGATAAAGATCCTTCGTTGTGCGCCAAGGTCATGAGAATGGTCAACTCTTCTCATTATGGTCTAGCGAGTAGAGTGACCAACATAGAACAGGCCTTGCTCTTGCTGGGCACGGATGCCATCAAGAATGTGGCCATAAGCGCCGCCGTCTTCCAGGTTTTTGGCAAAGCTAAGGGCAACGGCGCCTTCAAGCTGAAGCAGTTCTGGCACCACTCTCTGCTGTGTGCCATCATAGCCGAGTTGATCGCCAAAAAGACCTCGCACGGCTCCCCTGAAGAGGCGTTCTTGGCCGGACTCCTTCACGACATAGGAAAGTTGGTTTTGTTCGTCAACTTCCCCGCTGAGTATACTAACATATTGAAATCATGTAATAATAAGGCCGACTTACCCCAGGTCGAGGAAACGCATCTTGGGGCCACGCACGCAGAGGTAGGGGCATGGATGATCGAGAAGTGGCACCTGCAATCGTTTATGGCCGATGCGGTTCTTTACCATCATGAACCAGTGGCCAGAATCCTTGACGCTCTGCCGCTGGTCAAGATTGTCTTCGTGGCCAATGCCCTGAGCAGAGATCCTGTTGATCAGGACGACCTCACATTCAAGATCGCCCAGGAGGTTTTTGGATTTTCCCGCTCCGATGTTGAAGATCTTTTGGCGCAGGGCAAAGATCAGGTTGAGCAAATAGCGCAGTCATTGGGCATGGAAATTGAGTCGCCTGAAGTTCCCCAATCCCCTCTTTCTGACAATGCTCATCAAAAGGAACTTGGCTTGGTTCGCAGTGTAAGGGACGCTTCCCTGCTTCAAGGCACCCTTCGGAACCTTTTGGAAGCCGGCGAGCAAAAATCGATCCTCGAAATTGTCAGCCAGGGCATCCAGGTTCTATTTGATGTGAACCGCATCCTATTTCTGCTCCACGACCACAAGAGAGATGCTCTGGTTGCCAAAGAGGGACTGGAATCAACGCAAGAAAATCTTGTCAAGGAATTGGTTATTTCTCTTCAAACAAAGAACTGTCTTCCGGTTCAATCCCTTAAACAGAGAATTCCTCTGGACTCCTTTGGCCATCTCAAAAAAGTGGATCTTGCGATTATTGACAATCAGATCATTCGATTGGTTCAAAGAGAAGGAATCCTGTGCCTCCCCATGATCGCCAATAAACAGGCTGTAGGAGTAATACTGCTGGGCATCGGGCAGGCCAGGGGGGCCAGTTTGTGCAAACAGATAAACCTTTTGACCATGCTTGCCAACCAAGCAGCCCTGGCCCTTCATGCCGATAACATGAGACAGGCTCAATCAAGACTGGTTCAGTCCGAGCGTTTGGCAGCAGCTTCGGCCATTGCCAGGAAAGTGGCTCACGAGGTGAACAACCCCTTGGGAATCATTAAGAACTACATCAAGATTCTCGGACTGAAATTGTCTGGTGAAGATCCTGCTCAGGAGGAACTAAAGATCATCAGCGAGGAGCTCGATCGTGTGGCTCTCATCGTTGATAGACTATCTGATTTTTCCGAACCCGAAGCCAGGCAGACCGAACCTGTAAACGTAAATGCACTTCTGTCCGACCTTGTCAAAATCACACGCGAACCCTTCATGTTGGACGCCAAGATAAATGTCCATCTCGAGCTGGAGCCTTCCTTGCCGACCATTCATTCGGAAAAAAACGCCCTAAAGCAGGTCTTCATTAACCTTGTGAAGAATGCCGTGGAAGCGATGCCCCGGGGAGGGAACCTTTACATCGTTACGGAGTGCGCCCCAAAGACATTGGGGGAACAATCACAGGAAGGCCTGCAAGACGCTTTTGACTCTGTGGATATAAGTATCCGGGACGAAGGACACGGGATTCCCGACACTATAAGGTCGCGGCTCTTCGAACCCTTCGTTACCTCAAAAAAGGGCGAACACGCCGGGCTCGGTTTGTCCGTTGCGTACAATATTATTAAAGAATTGAATGGCGCCATTACTTGCGAAAGCAGCGATAAGACCGGAACAACCTTTAGGATTATTCTGCCGATCAGAAAAGAACATAGGATAACCGGTGGAGGTAAGGATGGCCTACACACCTGAGATTCTGATAGTCGACGACGAACCTCGTATGTGCGACAGCCTGAAGATCCTCTTAGGCAATGAGGGTTATAAGACCAAAACAGCGTACAGCGGCCAACAAGCCCTGCAATGCCTTGTCAAGCAACATATTGACCTTGTCCTTCTGGACATAGTTATGCCTGACATGAATGGCCTCGAGGTCATGGACCTTATCAACAAACAAAAGCTGGATACGCTCGTAATCGTCATCACTGGTCATGCCTCTGTGGACTCGGCAGTTGGATCTTTGAGAAAAGGGGCCTACGACTATCTCAGAAAGCCATTTGAGTTTGACCAATTACTCAAAAGGGTAAAAAATGCCCTGGACCAGAAAAGACTCAAGAAGGAATATGAGATTATTAACGGAAAGCTAGAGTTATCAGAAAAGCGATATCAATGTCTCGTCAATAATTCGCCGGACATCATTTACACCTTGGGACTGGACGGCTCCTTCACCTATGTCAATCCTGCATGGGAAAGGGTCTTGGGACACAAGACCGATGAAGTACTAGGCAAGCGTTTTGCGGACTTTGCCGGAAAAGAGGCTCCTGGCCATTGTCTCCGGCTCTTCAGGCGGGTGGAAGACGAGTATGAGACTATCAGAGACGCATCCTGCGAGCTGATACACAAAGACGGATCTTCCCGTCTCTTTGGCATGAGCGCCGCCCCCAATCTGGATTCACATGGAAACGTCACCGGGACAGTGGGAGCCTTGAAAGACGTCACCGAGCAACGGAAATTGGAAACCCAGCTTGCGCAAACACAGAAGATCCAAGCAGTCGGAACCCTTGCCGGAGGTATTGCTCATGACTTCAACAACCTACTCATGGGTATTCAGGGGCGAACTTCTTTGATGCTTCTAAACATCAGTTCTGACCACCCACACTTCGAACATCTTAAGGGCATTGAGAGTATAGTCGAAAGCGGCGCCAGTCTTACCAAGCAACTGTTGGGTTTTGCAAGGGGCGGGAAATATGAAGCCAAACCAACCAATCTGAACGAGTTGATCGACAATAGCGCCCAGATGTTTGGCAGGACCAAGAAAGAGATAGTGATTCATACGAGCTACCAGAAAGATATCTGGACATCAGAAGTGGACCGGGGCCAGATAGAGCAGGTAATGGTAAACCTTTTCGTCAATTCATGGCACGCAATGCCTGGAGGGGGGAGGTTATACATTCAAACCAAGAATGTTCCGCTCCAGGGGGAGGATGTCAGACCCTTTGGCGCCAAGCCGGGCAATTATGTGAAGATATCTGTTAGAGACACAGGCACAGGCATGGATGAGGCCACTAGAAGCAGGGTGTTTGAGCCGTTCTTTACCACAAAGGAAATGGGCAGAGGCACGGGCCTTGGACTTGCTTCAGCCTATGGTATCATCAAGAATCATGCCGGTATCATTGCTGTTGACAGCAAAAAGGGGGAAGGAACGACCTTTGACATTTATCTCCCCGTCTCGGAAAAGGAGATCCCGGAACAACCTGACCTTCCCGTTTCCCTCATGCGAGGAACCGAGTCTGTGCTTCTTGTGGATGACGAAGACATCATCATTGACATTGGCCAGGAAATCCTGGAAGAAATGGGTTATGAGGTGTTTCTGGCAAGATCCGGCAAAGAAGCGGTAGAGGTCTATGAAAAAAACAAGGGGAAAATCGATATGGTCATTCTCGATATGATCATGCCGGACATGGGGGGCGGTGAGGCCTACGACAAAATGAAAGAGATCCAACCTCAAGTCAAAGTCCTTCTATCAAGCGGCTATAGCGTGGAAGGTGAGGCAAGTGAGATACTGGCTCGGGGTTGTGACGGGTTTATTCAAAAACCTTTTTCCGCAACACAGCTCTCCCATACCATACGACAGGTCCTAAGCGGTTGACCAATGCTTGAACTAGTCTGCCAGCTCTGACGTATCCTCCAGCCCAGCGTCCTTCTCCTGATAATCGACCAGATGCCTGTGCATTTTCACGTGCGGCGTGTAGCGTTTGGCCACCTCCATGGTGTTTCCCACATTGAGCTGATCAAAGAGAAAGCCAAACTTCTCTTCAAGGCTGGTTCGAATGGCGCTTCGCACATCTTCTGGCAACCCCCAGAGTTCTGCCTTAAAAGGTCCTAAGCCCTTCTTGCGTGTCTTATAGATGAACTGTTCTTCTGTCTGGCCCTCTTTACGTTCTTTTGCATGAGCAGTCTTGATGTGATCATAGATGCGTTGGCGAAGTTCGGCCGGAAACGCTTCATGGTCGTATACGATATTCTGAAACCCGGTAGCCAGGTGCACCTCTGTCGCCTCGTTTTGCACAAACTGGTTAAATGCCTCGTCAGGCAGCGTCGATGCCCCGTGCTGGACGGCCCCGCCCATCCCGTAGGCATCGCGGGCCACCTTTGACAATTCCTTGATCACATTGAAATCGATCTTGACCTGGGCCAGGGTCCCGTCAGGCAGGGGCACGCCGCCATGGCTCGTGCCGGTCTGGATACTGATCTTTGAAAGCCCAACCATTCCTTTGGGCAGACTCCGTTTGTAGCCGTCCATGTAGGCCCGCAATTCGGTCTCGTCGCTGTTCTTTTCGCCTATCTCGCCGATCTCCCCACCTACTGAGACGGTAACCCCTTCAGGCTCTCTCTCACGAATCAAGGTTGTCAGCTTTGCGCAAACCTCATAGTTATTTCGCTGTTGCTCATCTACCGTCGAATAACTCAAATCTACCAAGGTGGATGTATCTATATCAATATTGTAGAATCCAGCCCTAATGGCTTCTGCCGCCAGGTCGGCCACAGCATTGAACTCGGCATCCGGATCGGCTTTAAACTTCTTTGCATTCATCTGAAAGTGGTCCCCCTGAACAAAGAGAGGCCCTCGATAACCTTCCTTGATGGCCGCTGCCATAACCACACTTAGATATTCGGCCGGTCGCTGGTCAGTGTAGCCAATCTCAGAGCGGGCGATCTCAAAAATCAGCGCCCCGACGTTGCGTTGAAGGGCGGCCCTGAAGACGGCACAGGCGCTGTCATAGGCCATGGCGCGCAGGTTGATGGCCGGCACCGTGAAATCGCAGGGGACCTCACCACGCCCCCGGGCCATATAAAGCTCATTGATAGATGCCGGATAGATGCCCAAGGCCTGCCCCAGCTCCCACATGAGCCACCTGGCAACGGCCTGTTGTCCGGGTTCTCCAAAGGCCGCCTTGTTGGCCAGGATGTCTATGGGGACGCCACGGAGTTTCTTTTCATCTTGAACCGACATATTCCCGTCAGCATCTAAGGTCACCGAGCCTTCCAGTTCAGCCAGCAAAGTCTGCAATACTTGAGCGCTCATTGGTTTCCTCCTTCTGTGTTTGTTTACTCGATTACTTCTAATATCAACTTATGAACAGATAGGCAAGCCTGCGGTGGCAGAATTACAAGGTGACGTCAAAGTCGATCGAGTTTCGAATTTTCCAACATTCAGCGAAAAAATCCACAACTTCATGGGGTTGCTTGTTCATATGACAGAGCCCTGGGACATAATCAGGAGTATCAGCCCCTGATTTGTACTTTAAGGAAAAGATCCCCCTTGGCCCCTTCCGGCATCTGTCGCCCCATCCCTCTCAAGCGGAGCCTGCTTCCTTCTGAAACGCCTGGCGGCACGGTCAACAAAAAAGTCTTCTTCTTGAAACCCTGGGCGATGTTCACCAATTTGCGCGCTCCAAAAAGGGCTTCGCGCTCGCTCACAGAGATAACCGCGTGCAAATTTGGGTCATTTCCAACACCGGCAGGACGGATCACCTGGAGACGAGGGGTTGACCGTTTTTTTGTAAGATCCCGAAACCTCTTGCCCGCTCCGAATTCCGGCAGGATCTCAAAAAGCTTCAAAAAAATGACGCCAAAAACAAAGCCCCCAATATGGGCCCACCAGGCAATGCCCCCTGCCTGGGCTGAGGCGCCAGTGGCGCTCAAGAACTGAATCAAGAGCCAGATGCCGAGAAAAAGAAACGCGGGGAGTTCCACAAAATGGAAAAAGATAAAAATCGGCACAAGAGTCAGCACCTTGGCTCTCGGATAGAGTATGAAGTATGCGCCCATAACACCCGCGATGGCGCCGCTGGCTCCAATAGTAGGTATCTCGGAATGCCAGTTGAGAGCCAGATGTGAGGTCCCCGAAGCCAATCCGCACAGCAGATAAAAGGCGAGGTATCGAAAGTGCCCGAGCCTGTCTTCCACGTTGTCCCCGAAGATATAAAGGAACCACATGTTGCCCAGCAAGTGAAGAAAACCGCCGTGCAAAAACAAAAACGTGAGAAAAGCCACAACCTGCTGCCCGGTGGTGAAGTATGCTGAGATCTCGGAGACAGAATATCGGGCCGGGACAAGACCGTAAACGTAGATAAACTCATTGAGTCTTTGCCCTTGGGACAGCTCTGTGAAAAAAACCAGGACATTGATCGCAATAATGAGACTGTTGACGACTGGATAGGTCTCTGACCGGATGGTGTCTCGAATAGGGATCATGGACTATTTCATATTCTACATTGCAATACCCTGCCACTGGAGAGGCTCGTCTTCGTAATCCCTCGTCAGAGACCAGGGCTCCAGTATGTCCTCTGAAATGCCTTCGATAAATCGCGAGGGGCTTGACAGGACCATCCCTGTGCCTCGATCATATATTTTCACCGGATAGGAAAAGAAGAGATTCTCTTTCGCCCGCGAGGCAGCCACATACATAAGCCTAAGCTCTTCCTCCATATCTTCGTCACTGCGTACAATGTAAGCAGCCGGAAATCGGCCCTCCAGGGTCCAGATGATAAAGACCGTGTGCCATTCCAGCCCCTTTGCTGAATGAATCGTGGAAAGAACAAGTTGCTCATCATTATAATCGGCGGCAAGAACGTCGTCTATGCTGGCATTGGGAGGCTCCAGGGCCATATCAGAAAGGAATTTCTCAATGCCCTTGTAACGTTCCATTATCGTTAAGAGGTGCTCAAGGTCCTTGGCACGCTTGGGATGATCGTCAAACTTCCTTTCTAAAATGGCTTGATAATACTGCACAAGCCTTGCGCCAATATCAGCCACGGAAAGGCGATCTGCCTGGAGGTCTTCAAGCGCGTCTTTAAACCTTTCAAAGGCCTGGGCATAACGAGGTTTCGGTTTGATGGCGGCCAAGCCGCCAACACCCTTGCCTGAGCTCGCCACGCCGTGAAATATTTCGTCTGCCGCCTTGGGTCCGACGTTTTCCAACAAAAGGAGCGCCCGATGCCAGCTAACAGAATCCAGGGGATTGGCCAGAATCCGCATGTGAGCCAGAAGGTCTTTGATGTGGGCCGTTTCCATGAACTTAAACCCGCCCACCTTTACAAATGGGATGTTTCTCCCATTCAGCTCAATCTCCAGGTCAAAGGCATGATAACCGGACCTAAACAGCACGGCAATCTCACCAAGGGGAATACCTTCTTCTCGCAGTTCAAGGATCTTCTGGGCTACAAACTGTGACTGCATATGCTCATCTTCCGCCATCACCAGGGCAGGAGGAACGCCCCCTTTTTTCCGCGTAAAGAGCACCTTGGTGTATTTTCTTTGCGCCCGATCAATAATGACATTGGTTACGTCAAGTATGGGCTGTGTGCTGCGATAGTTTTCTTCCAACTTAATCGTCTTTGTGCCTGGAAATATTTCGGGGAAATCCATGATATTTCCGATATTAGCCCCTCGGAAGGCATAAATAGACTGGGACTCGTCCCCCACTACCATCACGTTATTGTGCGTAGCAGCAAGGAGTCTGACAATATCGGCCTGAATCCTGTTGGTATCCTGGTATTCATCCACCATGATGTAACGATACGTGTGCGAGAGTGTCTCCCTCACAGCCTGGTTTCCTTCAAGCAAGACCTTCATGTAAAGCAAGAGATCATCGTAATCCATCATGCAATGCTCTTTCTTGTACGTTTCATAGGCCTTATGAAGGCGCAGCAGGTCCGGCGCATCCTTTACAAAATGGGGGTGATCTTCAAGGATAACCTCCTCAATGGCAACTCCCTTGTTCACAGCCTTGCTATAGATGTTGACTATGGTCCTCTTCTGCGGAAAGCGCCGCCCCTTGAGATTCAAGTTCAGCCTGGCGCGGAGAAGACTAATCACGTCTTCTGAGTCGGCACGATCCAGAATGTTGAACCCTGACCCAAAACCGATCTCTTTGGCATGTCTTCTCAAAGTTAAGTTGGCAAAAGAATGAAAGGTGCCGCCTGCCACCTTTTCACAGCGCTCATCCAGCACGACGGCGGCTCTTCGAAGCATCTCCTGTGATGCCTTCCGCGTAAAGGTCAGCAGCAAAACGGAACCGGGCGGCACACCTTCCTCCACGAGTCGGGCAACCCGATATGTGAGGGTCCTGGTCTTGCCGCTCCCTGCCCCGGCAACTACAAGAAGGGGCCCCTGCAAAGTGGTTACAGCCTCATATTGAGCAGGATTCAGGACCTCCTTGTATGGGATGGAAAAGGCCTGCTCTTGCAGCTGGCAGGGCTCTTCTTTGATAAGGTATTGTTTCATTGGCGGAACGAAACGACTGCTATATGAAATTGTCGATATTCTTGACAAAACTCTCGAAGTCATTCTCCAGCAAAAAGCGAGAAATCATCTCACTCACCTTGTCTGCTGTGTCAACGCGATAGCGCCCTTTTTCGTCACGCCCGGCGACCTTCTTGGCATTTTGCACAATGGCCTGCAGCGAAGCAGTGGTCATTTCCACGTTTGCACGAACCACCATTGTGTCCTTAGACTCAGACATACGCTCTCTCCTTGTGTTCTATTAGATGCCTGGTAGCGGGATGGTATGCTTGAAAAGACTAAAACAGAGATCCATAGACATGGCATCTCTTGGGGGCAAGTCTATGAACTCAATGCCAACACCCTTTTCAGATACATGGGCAACCCGAGCCTTCACCTGAATGGCCTTCTTTTCCCGGGGAAGCTTCATTTTCAGATAGATTTCATCCCCGCTCTTAAACTGTGATGGGTCCTCCGTCTGAATAAAGACCCCGTAAAGACCGAAGTTTCTGACCTCCTTTAACCCCTGTCTCCCCCTTACCATCACAGACAGACGGAAATCTATCCGCGGGCTTCCTCTCTTCTCCTTTGACGGGTTCTCTTTCACTGTCATGCAAAAATCTTCCGGGATGTTTCTAGGACGGACACCATATTCTCATCCGAAGTTTCCCCCAAACGAATATTATATGTTTGTTGAAATGTCAACGAACTGCCATCTGAAACAGCTCTTCCCTCAGGGTCTGTACTCAGGTCAGGATGGGGACTTAAGGTTTTTTCTGAAAGGCGATATCTCTGTTACCTGGCACGGATTCTCGCACAGCTTGAACTTTTTTGTCGATCTTCTCTTATTTTTTCTTGAATCCTGCACGGTATGTCCTGTAGTCTTTAATGATGGCAAGACCTGGAATTACAAAACTCTTATCCTCAAAGGAGGCTTAAGCCACATGAGCAATTCCCTTGACAAGTTTGCCGATCGCTTGCAAGAAGAGATCAATCAAGAAGTCATGGAAACTTACGGAGAGCAGGTGTACGAGCGATGGCGCAATCCACGGTTTGGAGGTCCCATGGAAAATCCCACAGGGCGCGGTCGTGTGACCGGAAGCTGCGGTGATACCATGGAGATCTTTCTCCGACTCGAGAACGGTATTGTCTCTGACGCATCCTATACGACGGACGGATGTGGTTGCAGCGCCGTATGCGCTTTAGTGGCCTGTGAACTGGCCATCAAAAAAGAGCCCGAGATGTTAACAGAAATTACTGGCGAGGCAATCCTTGGAGTCCTTGGAGGTCTCCCTGAAGATGACGTTCACTGCGCCTTTTTGGCTGCTGAAACCCTGGAAGCTGCCCTGGACGCATGTATGCGCCAGGGCAGTTAAGGGCCAAGTCAAAAATAACTTGGCTTCTTGGAATTTCAACGGCTTGGAATAAATAACCTGTAATCAACACGATTATGCAGAATTTTCAACGCTGGAAAGATTATCAAAGGAAGTTGCAGCGAAAAGCCCTTGGCAAAAGGCTTTTCAGGCAAGGCTTCTGGTTCTTCCCGTGCTTGCTGTTGTTAGGGCTGGCAACGCAATTCTCCAAGGTTGATCTGTCAACCGGTTCTTTAGAAAAGTCGGCTGACACCTCAAACGTGTTGATGAAAAAAGACCTCAGGGGGCTGATAGAAGATCCCGAGGTTCTGTGCAACGGCCCCGGTGGCAAGATCCATCTCAGTTACTCCGGCAATTCCTTTTCCACGAAAACAACCCTGGACAGCAGTCTTCAAGCCTATATGTCGAAAAAAATCCACGGCTCCAAATCCCCTCTGATTGGATTTATCGCTATGGAGCCCGCATCCGGAAGGATACTTTCCCTGGTCGATTCCAAGAAAATGAAAGGGGTAAAGAGTGTCTGCCTCAGCAGTCAATTCCCGGCCGCAAGTATCTTTAAGATCGTTAGCGCTGCCGCTGCCATTGATCGCTGCAACATGTCAGCCGACACAAAATTGAAGTACAACGGACGCAAGCATACCCTTTACAAGAATCAATTGACCGATCGAACGAATCGTTACACGAACAGTGTATCCCTGAAAGTCTCCTTTGCCGAATCGATCAATCCTGCATTCGGCAAACTGGGCATTTTCTGTCTGAAAAAAGACCTCCTTCAAAAATATGCTGTTCGATTTGGATTTAATCAACCGATTAATTTTGAACTCCCTCTTCAGCCGAGTCGGACTTCAGTCGATGACGATCCCTATCATTGGGCGGAACTGGCTTGCGGCTTTAATCGAGAAACCATGATATCTCCCGTTCATGGGGCAATGATGGCCGCCGCGATTCTCAATGATGGAAAGCTCGTGGAACCAACGATCATTGAAGTCATAACCGACAATGAGAATAACCCTGTCTATTCCGGCAATACCCGCGTCATCAGACAGGTCCTGACCCCAAAATCGAGTCGGGAGATGAAAGAATTGATGGCGGCAACGATTTCTCGTGGCACAAGCAGGCGCGCTTTCAGGGGATTTCGGCGCGATCGGATCTTGAAAAAGCTTCTTATCGGCGGAAAAACAGGTTCGATCAAAAACAAGAGCGATGAGTTGCTCTATGATTGGTTCGTGGGTTTCTGTGCGGAAAAAGCCGGCACGAGAAAGCTAGCCCTTGCAGTATTAGTTGTACACGACAAACTCCTCAGGGCAAGGGCTCAAGAATATGCCCGTCTTGCCATGAGACACTATTTCAAGAAACCTTCACCACGCGGCATCTCCTAACCGATAAATCATGAGGTGATCATGTCCCGGAAAGCCCTGATTGTCGTCGATATGGTAAACGATTTTGTGGATGAAAATGGCGCCTTGTATTGCGGCCAATCGGCTCGCGATATCATCCCTTTTGTCAAGAACCGTATATCGTGCTACCGCAAAGCCGGGGACCTTGTCGTCTATCTGCAGGATTCCCATGCAGAAGATGACAAGGAGTTCGATAGATTTCCAAAGCATTGCATAACTGGCACATGGGGGCACAGGATCGTGCCGGAACTTGTCCCGGCCGAAGGAGATACCGTCATACAAAAAAGACGTTACAGCGGCTTCTTTGAAACTGAACTGAGCGATTTGTTAGAAAAGCACGGAATTCGAGATGTGGAGGTTATAGGAGTCTGCACGAATATCTGCGTTATGGACACCGTCGGGGGGCTTGCCAATCGAGATTACAATGTCACAGTGCCGAGAGCAGGTGCGGCCGACTTTGACCCTGAGTTTCACGAATTTGCCCTCAAGCGTATGGACAAGATCTACGGAGCTACAATCCTATGACAGGCCTTCCTCACAGAGTCGAGCTTCTGATCGATCTTTACGAACTCACTATGGCTGCCAGCTACCTTGAAAACGGCATGACCGATCATGCCACATTTTCGCTATTTATAAGAAAATATCCACCTAACAGGGGCTATTTTGTAGCAGCAGGCCTTGAGGACTTCCTTGAATACGTGGCTAACTTCCATTTTTCAAAAAGCGATCTAGCTTATCTGGATAGTACCCGCACGTTTTCACAGGAGTTTCTCGACTATCTCAAGGAGATGCGTTTTACGGGTAGCATCCGGGCCATGGGCGAGGGAGAGATCTTTTTTCAGGACGAACCGATCCTTGAAGTGACAGCTCCGGTCATAGAAGCTCAAATTCTGGAAACATTCGTAATCAACACCATAAGCCTCCAGACCATGATTGCCACTAAGGCATCCCGATGTGTCCACGCGGCGGCCGGTCGCGGGCTTGTCGATTTCTCCCTTCGAAGGACTCACGGAATCGATGCCGGCTTAAAGGTTGCCCGCAGCAGCTATATTGTCGGATTTGGCGCCACCAGCAATGTGCTTGCCGGAAAGCTCTACGGTATCACCACCGCAGGAACCATGGCCCATTCCTACATCAGTTCCTTTGGAGATGAGATTGAAGCTTTCAGGGCTTTTGCCCGGTCCTTTCCGAAAAAAACCATTCTCCTCATCGACACCTATGACACCGTGGCCGGCGCCAAAAAGGCGTCTATCGTGGGGCAGGAAATGGCCAAAAAAGGGGGCAAGCTGTTGGGGGTTCGTCTGGACAGCGGCGACATGACCCTGCTGAGCCGGCAAGTACGCAAAATCCTGGATGAATCAGGCCTTCAAGACACGGATATCTTTGCCAGTAGCAGTTTTGATGAGTACAAGATCGCCAAAACCATTAAAGACGGGGCCAGAATTGACGCCTTTGGGGTAGGAACCAAGATGGGGGTTTCTGCCGATTCCCCCTATTTTGACATAGTATACAAGCTCGTCCAATACGCAGACCGCCCCATTATTAAGCGCAGCACCGGCAAGGTGAATCTGGCCGGCAAAAAGCAGGTCTTTAGAAGATCGGAAAAGGACGGGCTTTTTTTTGAAGATGTCATCGGGCTGCAAGACGAGACCTTAGAAGACGGACTACCCTTGTTGGAAACGGTGATGGAAAACGGAAAGTGCATGCGCCCACACCCCCCGCTTCAGGTAATTCGGGATAGATTCAAAAAGAATTTTTCCTCACTTCATGAAAGGCACAAATTGCTGCAGAACAGCACACCTTACCCCGTTAGAATAAGCAGCCAGCTACAAAAATTGCAAGAAAGCTTGTAACCGTTCCACGGCAACGTCAAAGCGGGGTCAGGAAAGATATGCATTTTCAGGCTGTAATCTTTGATCTAGATGGGACGCTGCTTGACACCCTGGCAGACATTGCTGACTCGGTGAACAGTACCTTGGCAAGATTCGGGCTTCCCACCCATGGGGTGGGCACGTATCGCCAATTCATCGGTGACGGCATCACCATGCTTGTCTCACGTGCACTGCCTGCTGAAAAACGCAATGATGATATTGTAACGGATTGTGTAAAGGTATTTCGAGAAAACTATAGCCGCAACTGGAAGGTAAACACCAGGCCATATCACGATGTGGAGGAACTCCTGGACTCGCTCTCCGCCAAGCACGTGAAGATGGCCGTGCTATCGAATAAACCTGACGATTTCACCAAGCGTTGTATCGATGAGCTCTTGCCGAACCACGGCTTTGAAATGATTTTAGGCCAGCGTGATGGCATTCCGAGGAAGCCTGACCCCGCTGGCGCTCTCGAAATAGCTGAGGGCCTCGGTATCAAACCATCTCGATTTCTGTATCTGGGAGATTCGGCTGTCGACATGGAGACAGCCGTCCGTGCAGGCATGTTCCCGGTAGGGGCGCTGTGGGGTTTTAGACCGCTGGAGGAGTTATGGGAACATGGTGCGCAGGCAGTGATCCATGGGCCGATGGAGCTCTTGGGGCTCTTGAAAAAATTGAGGAATTACGAATTCAGCATGGCATTTTTAGAACAGGCGTAATCTCCTATCTACCGAGAATCTAAAACCCCAAAATCTTTATCTGGAAGTCTATACTTCAAAGACAGCCCTAACTGCGAAGTGATCAGAGGGGTGAATATCACCTACGGTTTCAAGAAGAACGTCGCACTCCTTGAGGCAAAGGTGTCCCCGATACAAGATCCAGTCAATATGGCCGGCAGCCGGCTCTCCTGTGAAGCGATGGAAGGTGCTGGGATACGGCATCGTAAAGGTCTCATTGAAATTTAAGCCCATTTCGCCATCAACCTCTTTGCCCGTGAGCCAGCGATAACAAGGGCTTTCAGGCGTGGCGTTGAAATCGCCCATCAAAATAGCGGCCGTGTCGTTCCCATAGGAACGAAGCTGTTCCTTGATAACACGGGCAGCGCCCATCTGGGCAGGCGTGTCAAAATCAAAATGAGTGTTGATACAAATGAGGGGGCGGCTGTCTATGTGAAACATCCCCAATGTGCCCTGTCGCGGGAAGCGACTTCCAAAAGAGCGGCTTGGGACATGGGGTGTTTCGCTCAGAAAGAAATGAGCCATCTCATTGCACACAATCGGTTTGCGATAAAAGAGAATATTGTCCTGCCAGAATTCAGGCGCAGGAATACGCTTTCCTATGTATTGGTAATCGCGCAGGCTCTGGGCCAAAAAATCAACCTGGAAATCATTGGCTTCTTGCGTGGCAATGAAATCAGGGTGTTGGCTTTGAAAGAGCTTGACGACGCTTTGTTTGCGAAACTCCCACGAATTAGGCCCGTCGTCGGCAAGGCCAAAACGGAGGTTTAGGGACAGGACGGTAAGTTGTTTCATGTGGCCTCACGGGATCTATGCTGCGTAAAGCAAAGGGAGATATCTGCCAATATCCGCGGGCGCCGATCTGAAATTGTCAAAGGTCATGTCGCTAAACGAAAGGGCTTCTTCCCGGCGGATGATCTCAAAGATCTCAAGATAGTTCAGTAAGATCCTTTCTTCCCACTTCAGGTCGAGACGGTTTGTGATGTCGAGAATGTCGGATTTCTGTCCCTCGATCTCCAGAAATACACCATAGGGCGTGGTGTCAATAAGCAGCTTTGTGTCTGCGAGAATAAAGGTTTCGCGCCACTTCTCATAGGTCTGCTCGGGATGAAAGCCGATACCTTCCAAAACAGCACGGCAGGTGTCAAAATCGTCTACCTCTATCTCGAGTTCACGGTATATTTTGAAATCCCTGTCAGGATGGTCTGGTGGTGATTTGAAGGTCAACCTGGCCTTGTCATCTTTTCTGAGTCTCAAGAGTATGTCCTGGTTCTTGAAACTCTTTGCCGCATCTTCAAAGCAAATGTTAGTTTCAAAAAACCGCCCGGAAAAAGCGGCGCCCATGGAAAGCACGCGCTCACGTACGGAATTCACGTCGTGGAGATAGAACTTAACTTCGATCTCGACAGGATCATTCATGCAAAGTCCTTAATAACCAGGGGGGTGAAGGCTTTTTCTGGAAGGCGATATCCTTGTCATTGACGCAAGTTTGCGCGATCGCCTTTCCCGTACTTCTTGAGAAGTTGCCATTCGTACATGTAATCTATTGGAAACAGGTCAAAATGTCAAGAACAGCCGTGAATCGCCTGCACGAACAAGCCGATCAAGGCTCGCCTTTGGGGCTACATTTATTTTCTTTAATGCTTTCATCGAATTAGCGTTTCTTTTCATAATGTACCACATATCGCGCACTTTTTTTTGTTGACATACAACATGGTGTATGAAAAAGAGGAGACCTTGCTATAATTCACACTCATCCACAGATGTTCACATGTTCTCCTGGATGTGATTTCCGCTTTCCGCAAGAATTGAAGGTTCTTAAACTACCGTAAACATAAATTCCGTTAACACAATGTTTAAAGATCCTATTGGGGAGGTTCAATGATTCAACAAGGAAAAATCCTGGTCACAGAAGATGGGCCTTTCGATCTGACCAACTACAGGTGGGACGACCATCGCTTTTCGGATATCCTGGTCAGAGACCTCCCGATTGATACAGACCAGGCCATGGATATCAGCCGATTTCTGCGTGAAGAAATCGCAAAAATGGAACTCCGCGCCATCACCATACCGGTTATCACAACGATAATCGAGGCAAAGTTGCTGGAATACGGGTTTGCCAAGCCTTCGCCGATTCGGCTGGACAAATCCATCTTTGTAAAGAACGGACTGATTCTTTCTGAAAACGCCAAAAGGGTTCTGGAAAGGAGATACCTTAAAAAGGACAGCAAGAACAGGGTTGGTGAATCCCCTGAAAAGATGTTCAGAAGGGTGGCCCATCATATCGCAAAGGCGGAAAAAAAGTATGGGGACGCCTCCAATGTGAAAGAAATGGAAGAGGTCTTTTACGAAATGATGACAGAGTTAAAATTCTTGCCAAATTCTCCCACCCTGATGAATGCGGGGCGTAGACTGGGACAATTGGCAGCCTGCTTTGTCCTGCCCGTTGACGACAGCATGGAGGGGATCTTCGATTCCTTAAAAAATGCCGCGCTCATACATAAATCCGGGGGCGGAACAGGATTCTCCTTCTCCCGGTTAAGGCCGAAAGAGAGCCGCGTGGGGACAACCGGCGGCGTGGCTTCCGGGCCTGTTTCGTTTATGAGGATTTTCAACACTGCTACCGAACAGGTCAAGCAGGGTGGCACTCGCCGAGGGGCCAACATGGCCATCCTGAGAGTCGATCACCCCGATATCATGGAATTCATCTATTGCAAAAAGAACAATAATGACCTGAACAACTTCAATATCTCCGTTGGCGTCACGGATGCCTTCATGGAAGCCGCAAAAAACGATCACCCCTATGAACTGATTGACCCCAGAAAAAGGAAAAAAGTTGGAGAGCTGAATGCCGCTGAAGTGTATCAGGCTATGGTGAAACAGGCCTGGGAAAACGGGGATCCCGGCATCGTATTTCTGGACAGGCTTAACAGGGATAATCCGACCCCTGCCCTGGGCGAAATAGAGAGCACTAATCCCTGTGGAGAGCAGCCTTTGCTTCCCATGGAAGCCTGCAACCTTGGTTCCATCAATCTGGCCAAGTTCGTTATTGGGAACGATGTAGGAGATCCGCCAAAGCGGAAAGATCCGATCATCGACTACGAAGCCCTAAAGCAGATCGTCTGGCAAGTTGTCCGCTTCTTGGACAACACTATCGACATGTCCAAGTATCCTCTTCCGGAAATCGCCGAGATGGTAACAGGCAATCGCAAGATTGGCCTTGGGGTTATGGGTTTTGCCGATATGTTGTATCAGTTGAGGATTCCGTATAACTCTGAGAGGGCACTTGAGATAGCTGAGGAGGTGATGTGTTTTATCCAGAATGAGTCACATGAAGCCTCCAGAAGCCTGGCTGAAGAACGTGGGGCCTTTCTCAATTTCGACCAGAGCATCTTTAAGAAAGCGAGTCTAACCTATCGAAATGCCACTACAACTACCATTGCCCCAACAGGCACGCTGAGCATCATCGCCGGGTGCTCAAGCGGTATTGAGCCGTTGTTTGCCCTGAGTTTTGTCAGAAACGTCATGGATAATGATGAGCTTCTGGAGGTTAACCCGTACTTTGAAAAGGTGGCCAGAGAAAGGGGGTTCTACAGTCGAAAATTGATGGATACCATTGCCCGCAAAGGCAGTGTCAAAGACATTAAGAAAATACCGGAAGATGTAAGAGAGATATTTGTTACAGCCCACGATGTGTCGCCGGAATGGCACATCCGCATGCAAGGCGCCTTTCAGAAATACACCGATAACGCGGTTTCAAAGACGGTCAACCTGCCTCGCAAGGCCCCCGTTGAAGACGTCTTGAAGGTTTATGACCTGGCCTATGAGTTGGGCTGCAAGGGGGTTACGATTTACAGGGACGGAAGCAAGGAAAAACAGGTCCTTTCTTTTGCTGAGAAGGACAAGCAAGACGATGGCTTTATGTCGGCTGTAAAAGAGCGGCCCGAGACGTTGGGAGGGTTTACGACCAAGATGGTCACGGGCATGGGCAGGCTTTACGTTACGGTGACAGAGTATGAAGGGCAGCCCTTTGAAGTGTTTGCCACAATCGGCAAGTCGGGCAGATCCACGACCGCAAAGACAGAGGCCATCGGCCGCCTTGTTTCCCTTGCCTTCAGGTCGGGAGTGAAGGTGGAAAAGGTAGTGGAACAGCTAAAAGGTATCGGCGGCGAGCACCCCGTATTTCAAAAGGGCGGCCTCGTGCTCTCCATTCCTGATGCTATTGCCCGGGTCCTTGAAAAAGGGTATATGAAAAATGGCGACCGCAGGAGGCGTGGCAAGCACGAGAATAGCCTGTTGGGAGAAATCTGTCCGGAATGCGGTCAGACTATCAGCTTTGAAGAAAGTTGCATGCTCTGTCACTTCTGCGGTTTTACGAAATGCTGTTAGCGTCAATTCAATGATTGCTCACATGTGAAAGCCCCCTGCCTCGAAGGTAACCTCAAAGCGTAGGGGCTCTTCGTCCCGCAAGACATCCACGATCCCTTTGTCGCCAGGTTTCTTGAGGCCGATCAGATAGGTCAAATCAAATTCCGTTTCGATGATCTCCCCGTCAAAAGCCGTTATGACATCTTCTTTTTGCAGTCCCGCTTTTCCTGCTGTCGAATTCTTGCTTATTGCAAATATTTTCACTCCGTCTTCAGTATGTCGAATCATGACCCCCAGATACACCCTCTCGTCCTCAAGATCCTGATAGCTTACCATCCAGACGAAGTCTCCGGGCGGCAACGGAACTTCAGGCAAGGTAATGTCCATCAGTTTATGCTTTTTTTCAGGGACAACACCAACGGATACGGGAAGAACAATGGCGTAGGACAACGGCAGGCGCCGGAAAGCCCGGCGGGGAATGCCAAAGCCATGCTCAACGTGCTGTCTTCCTGCAAACACAACCACTCGCTTGTCACGCCCTTCTGAGCTGTGAAGATACTGGACAATGCTCTCGGCCATGGACTCGTCCCATAAGACCTGGACCTTATAAAACTCCTCAAAACTCTGCTTGCGCCCTGGATGCTTGCCAAAAACGGCCTTGATGTGAGACCGATGGTAGGAATCTTCAACGTCCATTTCAGGAAGTGATTCTTCGTTCTCTTTTGCCTGTTGAGCGGAATCGGTATTCTTTATGCTTTCAACCCAGTCATCAGAGGCCCGAAGGGCCAACAGAGGAATCTTTTGGTCCCGCACATATTGCAAGATGGCTCTGTAGTATCGGAAATCATTGCTCCAGTCTTCCACCCATGTCCTCATAAACTCTTTTTCCTCCAGTTCCCCGGATGTCCACTGATCAGCAACGTTCTGCGAAGATCTCTGCAGCATTTCCATGCCCACAGCTAATCTTCCTGGATAGCGTTTTTCAAGCGCTTCCAGGATTTCCAACTGTACCTTGTGACAATTGATGTTATCGTGGGCTTCGCCGACATAAATTAGTCTTGCCCCACTCAATATCTCTATCAACTGGTCTTTAGTTACGCTAACCCCTGTGGGAAGATGAACGATATCGCCCTCCTTAAGAGAAGAAAATGCCCTGTAGGGTGATTGCCAGCCAGCCTTACGGTGTCCACTGAACATACTACAGCCTGCCTGTGTGAACACCAGCACAAGGCAACCGGTGAATATCCATATAGATTTCATACAAACACCTACCTTTCGGTTTCATAGTCTTCAACGTAAATCAAAACCATGCTATTGTCAATTTATGCCCTCAGGCCTAAACCGAACATACATGCATGGTGAGAGCTATGGCTCCTTGGGCGCGGACGACAAAACCGGATAGCCGGGTCGTCGAGGCAAAAACGATCTTGGACAAATTGAAAAAGCCGAATCTTTTAGATATACGAACTCAATCTTTGACAAACCTATTTGGTTGACAAGTGTCAATGTTAGCAAGCTATACTATTCAAAGGAAAGGAAACAAAATGGCTGTCAAAGTAGTCATCAGACGAATTATTCCAGAACACAGGGCTGAAGATTTAAAACCACTTCTCAGAGAGCTTCGAACCATGGCTATGCTCCAGCCCGGTTATATTTCTGGAGAAACATTACGACGACTCGATAAGCCTGACGAGTTTCTTGTCATCAGTACTTGGGAGTCGGCAGAGGACTGGAACAGATGGGCAAAAAGTCAGGAAAGAAACGAAGTGCAGGGCAAAATAGACACAGTGCTTGGTGGAAAAACGGAATTTGGAATCTTTCATCATGAATTTTCCGAATGAACATCGAACTTCCAACGTCCAACTTCCAACGATTTTTTTCTTGATTTGGTGGCAAAAAGTGATACCATCCAACATGTATGAACAGGCATCATCGAAAAACTCTGAATACCGTGTTCTCTGACCCAGTTTCCGGTAATATTGAATGGCGGAAAATCGAAGCCTTGTTCAAGACCGTGGGCTGCGAAATCATTGAGAGCAGTGGTTCCCGTATCACTATTTTGCATAAAGGTAGCAAAGCCACCTTCCACAGACCGCATCCAGGTAAACAGGCCCTGTGCGGTACCGGGTGATTGCTGCTCGTGATTTTCTCAAAATGATAGGAGTGACGCCATGAAAAACGCCATGACTTACAAAGGCTATGTCGCCCGTGTTGAGTTTGACCCAGAAGACCGTATTTTCTTTGGTCGCCTTGCAGGCATTCGCGACATTATCAGCTTTCACGGCGAGACAGTGAATGAGCTGGAAACAGCTTTCAAGGAAGCTGTTGACCATTATCTTGACACTTGCGCCGAACTGGGAGAAAAACCGAACAAGCCATACTCCGGCAAGTTGACCCTGCGCATTCCGCCCAGTATTCATGCCGCAATTGCCACTGCAGCTGAGACCAGCGGCAAAAGCCTCAACAAATGGGTTGCTGACACCCTGGATCAAGTTATTCATGCTCAGTAACTCCGTAGAGCGTCCTGTGAGTGTGGACGTTATCAGTTATCAGTAACCAGTGTTTTTTCCGTTCGAGGGAGTAAGGAGGGCCTAAATATATTCGCCTCAGTAGTTCGGTTCATCCTCACGTGTGTGGGGAACACATCGCGAGCCTGTTTATTGGTTGCATCGGCAGCGGTTCATCCCCATGTGTGCAGCAAACAAGTCTCTGGACCGGACGTATCATTCATCCAAGAAGTTTCTGGCACTGCTTGCTAACCAAGACGTGGCCTTGATCTGCCCCCTTGTCGGAGATCCCGTTATCTTAACGGGGAAGGGGGCTGGGTGCTTCGCAAACTCATGAGTGACTACGAAAAAAATGCCTGGAATACCTAAAATTGGGGTTGCACGTTCTGTTCTTAACTTTCGGCATTTCAAACAGTTAGGCACTTCCACGCTATACCGAACCGAGTATGGCAGAGCCAATGACTCTTTCAGCCGTCCGCCTGCGGGCCGTAGCCTTCGGGCTCTCCGCCATAGGCTTCGGCCCGCAGGCG
>JAFGFW010000027.1 GCA_016930875.1 Deltaproteobacteria bacterium
AGAACCCTTTTGGGTGGAGCAGTTTTCCAATCAAGTCTGGTGGTTTTCCCAACCCCTTTGCTGGTTCACCGCTCCAACCAACTTTTAAGAAGGGCGTGGGGTCAAGTCTGCTCTTGACTCTTAGTGACCCTGGGACATGGCACATTTAGGCTGGTTTTGATAAGGATATTCCTCCGCCGACTTGAGAGTGATTTTTTCGACAAAAAAAACGGCTAGCAAATATACAAAAATCTGCTAACCGTTTGAAATTATTTTTTTAACGCAAAGGCGATTTGACTTCCCGGGTATTCTAATTGAAAAGCTTCTTCTTCAAAGCAACCCCAGCCAAACCGATAAGGCCGATGCCTATCAACAGCATTGACGCAGGCTCCGGAATTACATTGTCAAGATTCGGCCTGGTTGTTGTTGTCAAGCCGGCTATAAAACCTTCATCAAGTGGGAACCATGTGGTGAGTTCCAATCCTTCGATCAACTGGTTTCGGAAGTCCTCCGGCAGGGGCGTCACCGCCGTGGTCGTCGTGTACGTAGTGGTCGTAGTAACCCCCTGGTCGGGCACGGTGAACATAAACTCACCGTTCGATATCGCCCAGCCTATTGCCTCGCCTATGGTAGTAGTCATGGGAAAATTTGCAGGCAGAGTGGTGGTGATGTACGAAGTGGCAGTGGATCCGGATGGTAATGTGGATGTAAATGTCGCCCCTTCCATAAGGTCGTCCCAACCTCCTGCAGGGAGCGTTGTGGTGACGGTTCCCTGATCGTCCGGCAAAACAGTCAAAAACTCTGTAAAGTTATCGGTAGAAATCGCCCCGGCCAAGGTGGCCGTGAAGAAGAGGAACGCGGCCACGCAAAAGATGGAAAGTTTTTTCATGATTTTCCTCCCTTCGCTAAGAGCTTTCTATCTATTTACTCTCCTTCCTCACCTAAACACATAGAGCTGGTCAGCCTTGTCCGAATTAGGTTTTTCAACTTTGGCTTTGATCGTTGAGTGAATGCCGGAATGATTTATTTTACCCTAACGTTGCAAAAGTCGAGGATGCTGCAGATCCAAGGCATCGAGGGTGAAGCCGTAGTAGTCTACCGCGAACCTTCGATAACGCAGGAGATGCGGTATCCTCGGCTTTCCCGAAGGGTAAAAAACATGGCATATTTTTCTCTATCCCAGGAATGCACCATTTGTTTCATCTAGAAAGGATGCCGACTCTTCCCAACCGTCCTGCTGTTATTGCTTTTTGAAAATCCTTTTCATGTTTTTTATGCAATGTTGGGGTTTATCTTCTCTAGCATGTGCCGCACCTGATGACTGCAGAAATGTCTATGGTCCCTTAAATTAGCAATGATCCGATCCCATTGGCATTGGTCGCCCCGAATAATGTCCCCAGCAGAATCTCATCCGGACACATCGCCTTTCCCTGAACCTCCTCCTCAACAATGCACACCCCTCACTCCAATTCCTAAAAAGAGCATGCTTGTGTTTTCCCTAATCAGTGAAGATGAGGTTACCTATAGATCCTAAAGCAAAATTCATGCTGGATGAGCAATCGACCCACGCCCAATAATTTCAGGGGCTTAGCGGTCTCCCAAGAGGAGTCAGAAGGAAAATGAGAAATTGTTTGCCATCGGACAGGGTAAAACATTTCTAATTATTGGCAAAAATTTACACATCAAGACCCCCTCCCTCACCCTTCAAATGGGCTCTGGGTGGCTAAGTAATTCGCAACAGCAGGCCCCTCTATCCCGAAGGGGATGAAAACACAAAGAATTAGGAGGAAACTTTATGAAAAAGCTATGTAACTACTCAGCCAGATAGGCTGTAGGCATTTAGGCTGTGAGGTTTCGCAGCAAGGGAACATGCGTAATCGTAGGAAACTGAGAGCACTACCCGCTTGGCCTGTCAAAGCGCCTGGGGTATTCTTATGAACGTGAAATTTCTAGCTGTGAATCAAAAATTTTGGAAGCCGAGAAGGTTTAGGGCGCCCTGCTTCGATCCATGCGCGGATAGCGAAGGGTTCGAAAACTAATAGCCTTTAGCCTACAGCCTAACCAACCTGAATAGTTACAAAGTTATTATAGAAGCGCATGGTTTTTCGAAGACCGCATGAATGAATCTTTCTCTGCAATCCTATACCTTGTAAGCGTATACAAGTACCGTATTCCATCGCGCCACCTTATTTTCTTCCCCTCATTGTACGAACGAGGGGAATAGCTCACAGGCACCTCAATGATGTGATATCCAAGTCTCAGAAGCTTTGCCGTGATTTCCGGCTCGTACTCAAATCCGGTAGCCTCCAGTTTTATTTTCTTAATGATTTCTGTCCTGATGAGCTTGTAGCACGTCGCCATGTCCGTTAATCTGGACCGGAAAAGCAGATTGGTATACAGGGTCAATACCCTGTTGACCAGCAGTGTCAACCAGGGGATACCGCGCATCTTATTATCCGCCAATTTAAATCTTGATCCATACACTATCTGGGCATTTTCTTCCCTCATGCGTTTTGACATCTCTATGATGTCGGTAGGATCAAGCTCCAGATCCGCATCTTGAACAATAAAACAATCTCCCTCTATGTGTTCCAGTCCGCGCCTGATCGCCACCCCTTTCCCACGATTCTCGGGTAAACGGATGACCTTGAAAGCGTTGCCTTTTCTCAAGGCCTCTACTATTTTGCCTGTTCCGTCTGTTGATCCGTCGTTTACCAGGACGACCTCTGTTTCAAAGGGAAACTCAAGGCCTTTCAATTTATCTAGGACCAAGGCCACGGTCTTCTCTTCATTATAGACTGGAATAATAATTGAGAGCTTCATGGTCTCTAGTATCGTTCTTTGTAGTAGGGAGCCAGTATCGCAACCCCATGGGGGAAGTTGAATACAGCTATCAAATGATCAAAATAAAACTTTATAAAATGCCTCGGATCATTCGGGCTGAAGACGGCGGGCCCTTCGATGAGCCTTTGGGCAATCGGGAATTTGCTGAGTGTAAAGATTGGCGTGGGGGTCACGGGCAAGGGGCGATGACTCAAGATGTAGGCTGCGACCATGTAATGCCACAATGCCTCTTCGATTTCCTTCTTTCTTGCAAGGGACATGGCGTAATTATTGTGGGCTCGCCAAGAAAGGGGCTCAACACCTACAGCATACTCAAAAAGGGTGATATTGTCTCTCCATTGCTTTCCTACATGCCAGCTTTGCAGAAGAAAAAGGCCTGCCACCAGCGTGAACCCGATCCAGCGGTAAACGGGCCTTTTGAGGATGACAAACAAAAGGGCGGCGGTTATTGCGGAGCCGGCAATCGATGAGGAGTACAGCAATCTCTCTGCAAATTCCGTATTCACACACACGACGAGACTGGATTGTATAAACGCAGGCCCGACGAGCAGCGCTATTCCGGAAATCCAGGCGATGTTATGGGTTTCGACAGCCCTCAAAAAAAAGGCACAGCAAAGGATGAGAAGCAGTACGGCAAGTAAGGAATACGGCAGCAAAGTGGAGAGGCTCAAATCAACCGCAGCATAGTCATGGCTGGGGGTTAGCCCAACAGGGATGAAACACATACTGATCGACCGGCCAATGATATAAAGTCCGTGCAGGGTTCTCTCAAAACCCGTTGCGCAATATGCCAGGTTGTTGATCGGATTTCTTCCTCCTCGCTCAATCAATATCTGGAAGACTATTATAGCCACACCAATGAGGAGAGCAGGAAAGCTTTTAGCCAAACGTTCCCCCCAGGTTGTCTGGCCTTGGACCCATGCGATCACAATAATAATGCCGCAAAAGATTACAGCCGTCTCTTTTGCAAGGCACGCCAGCCCGAGAACGATAACGAGAAGGATTGATTGACGCCATCTTCTAACATGAGCAAGCGCAATCCAAATCCCAACCATCCCGAGCATTGTCGACACGATGTCTGCCTGTGAAACAAGCGAGCCTAACACCTCAGAATGAATGGGATGTACCGAAAAGAGAATCCCCGTCATGAACAGGATACTTTTATTCGACAAGAGCTTTTTCCCGACGGCTAGAACCGTCATTGTCGTCAGGAGATGAAGCACCAATGTCGCCACACGAAACGGCACGGCTGAACCGTCGCCCAACTTCCATATATATTTCCACGCAATGGGAAGAAGCGGTCTCCACACCAGTACTCTTGATGGTTGAGAGAGAGGGGTTCCGCAGAAATCACGCTGTAAGGCTTCTCCCAATGAAAGACCTTGTGTAACAATTGGATTATTAGATATGGCAATTGAATCATCGGAAACGAAGCCTGCGTCAATAACCACCAACCCGACGAGCACCGAGAGGAGTGCAGGAAACAACCAGAACATCGTTTTCACTAAGACGGGCAGGTAGAGAGAAGATAGAGATTTTTGGAGTTGTTTCATTTTGCCTGCAGGGGCGCCTTTCAAAATCTGGGGCTAAAGAAAGAGGCATTTGAAAAACAGCCTGATCTCACCATCCAGTTGGTTCATTTTTCGCTACGGTAGGCAATGGCTTCTCATTATCACATCATTGAATCAAAAGCCAAGGGAAGAAGCATGGGGTCACCCATTAATAGGCCCTCTGTCAATGAAAAAACCTCCTCCTTTACCAAAAAAAAATGACTTTTCTGGCAGGGCATGGGGTCAGGCATGGGGTCAAGTCTGCTCTTGACTCTTAGTAGCCCTAAGCGTGGAATCTTTCAGCCAAGTTTTTGAAATTTCGAGGCATTTAAGAAGTGTCCGCGACCCGCCCTGGACGCAAACCGAAATATCTTCCTTCAGGCTTCGACGTGATTGCACGATATTGACATGCGACTGGCTAGATATGATGCCAAGAAGAAGGAAAACCCCTGCACAATGGCTTGGAGGTTGGATGCAGTGGTGAAGCTTGATGAGTAATATTTTTTTCCTTGAATGGCCACATGTACCCTCTCCTTTCGCTGCCAGAATTTTCCAGATAA
>JAFGFW010000028.1 GCA_016930875.1 Deltaproteobacteria bacterium
AAGACCAGGAGCGGCAAGATCATGCGCCGGGTCCTTAAGGCCAGGGAATTAGGATTAAAAGAAGGCGATCTGTCAACTCTTGATGATTAACCCGTAACACGTTAAGAAGGAGGAAAAACTATGAATGCAAGCGTCTATTGGCTGTTCGCATTTGTTTTGGCCTACTGGGCATACTGTATCACATGGGGGGTCAAAGGGGCATTACGGGCCAAGACTGCATCGGATTATTTCATTGCCGGACGGCAAATCAGTATCTGGGTCTTTGTCCTGGCAGCCACGGCCACATCCTTTAGCGGATGGACCTTCGTGGGACACCCGGCCCTGGTCTGGCGAGACGGTTTCCCTTACGCGTACGCCTCATTTTATGCCATCACCATTCCCTTTACAGGTGTCCTGTTTCTAAAGCGCCAGTGGCTCCTTGGGAAGAAATATGGCTTCGTCACGCCTGGAGAGATGTTCTCCACGTATTTCAAGAGCGATACCATGCGCATCCTCACCGTGATTGTGGCGCTTTTTTTCAGCGTCCCTTACCTGGGCGTGCAACTGAGGGCTTCGGGGTATCTTTTTAACGTCCTGACCGATGGCATGTTCTCGGTCAACCTGGGCATGATTCTTTTGGCCTCTGTGGTCACAATCTACGTGGCCCTTGGGGGGCTGCGATCGGTGGCCTACGTGGATACGGCCCAGTGCATCCTGCTGGCCTTCGGGATCATTTCCCTGGGCGTCATCACCCTGGTTTTTTGCGGCGGCTGGGACGGCCTTAGTGCGGGAATAGCAAAGATCGTGCTCGCTGACAAGAAAGTCACCCCTGACGGCTATAGCCATTATATTGCTATCCCGGGGGTAATTCAGTGGGTGCCGGCCGCGGCTAAATCGGTAGGCGGCGTCTGGACAGGAACCATGGTCCTGACCTATATGTTTGCCCTTATGGGGATCCAATCGGCCCCCGCATTTTCCATGTGGGCATTCTCCAACAAAAACCCAAAACCGTTTCCGCTTCAGCAAGTGGTCGCATCTTCCATCGGCATCGGCGCCATCCTCATGACCTTTACGGCCATCCAGGGGATGGGTGCACATGCCCTGATGGACGCCGATATCATCCCGTCATTAGCCGGCGGAAAGCAGGGGAGCTTGGTGCCTTGGCTGATCCACCTTATGGGCAACCACGTCCCATGGCTCACCGGGCTCCTGGCCGTGTGCGCCCTTGCTGCCATGCAGTCCACAGGGGCTGCCTACATGTCCACGGCAGCCGGGATGTTGACCCGCGACGTATACAAGAACTTCCTGAACAAAGACGCTACCCACAAACAGCAGAAGTTCTTCGGGCGTCTGCTGGTCCTGGCTGTGGTGGGAGCAGCGCTGATCGTGGCTGTCACCTCAACGGATGCCCTGGTCCTTTTAGGAGGACTGGCTGTTTCTTATGGATTTCAGATGTGGCCGGCCCTGATTGCTATCTTGTATGTGCCGTGGTTTACAAGAGCGGGGATCGTGACCGGGCTCATTGCGGGCCTGGTTGCAGTGACAGTGACCTATCAGTTTAAGTTCGGGCTACCCTGGGGCGCATACCCCTTGACCATCCATAGCGCTGGCTGGGGGATCATTTTCAATCTTGCCCTTGCCGTGCTGGTGAGTGCGTTTACGCAGCCGGACAGGAAAGAATTTGCCCGGCGGTTCGAATTTCACAAATTCCTGAGAGAACATGCCGGCGTTCCTCGGGCAAAAAAGCACCTGAAGCCATTTGGCTGGATCATCACCATTGTATGGTTCATGTTTGCCATCGGCCCCTTTGCCGTCATCGGAAACACCATCTTTGGCAGCCCCACAGCGCCTGAAACGTGGTTTTTGGGGATGCCGTCGATATGGATCTGGCAGCTCATCTGGTGGGCCCTGGGCTGCTACATGATGTACTTCCTGGCCTTCAAACTTGAGATGTCCACGCACATCACGGGCGAAATTGAGGTGCTGGCTGAGGATATCGGGGACGTAAGGGTGCCCGAAGGAAAGGTAGTCGCGCAAACAGCATAAGCCAATGATAACGACTTTCAGGTTCATCGCCCTGGCAGTGGTTCTCGGCCTCTGCCTGGGGTGCAACAAGCAAGATGACAGCCCGATAGACCGGGAAGAAAAGGTCTATCGGGCCATCCTGCTTGACGGCAATCGGTTCATAAAAAAAGAAAAGTACCAAGAGGCGGCCGCTCTTTTTTCAGAGGCGATCTCCAAAAAACCTGACAAATTCGAGGGTTATTTGAACCGGGGCATTGCCTATCTCCACCTTAAGCGCTACGATCAAGCCATTGTTGATTTCACAGAGGCGATCCGGAAAGACCAAACCATGGCTATTGCTTACGCAAATCGCGGCATTGCTTACGATCATCTAAAAAAACAACGACAAGCCCTTTCCGACTACCAAAAGGCCATAGCCCTTGATCCTGAGGTTGGGAAAGGGCCTGGTTTCATGGAAAGGTTTCTCCACAATAAACCCAAGATGCCCGATGTAAGAGACAGGGCCGAATTCTTGGAGAACACCCTGGAACCAAACGCAAAGTAGAAATTGAAAAACCGGTTATTGCAGTCCCCCCCGTTATCTGCCGGCCTCTTGAAGGCCGATGCCCACCTCTCGGAACATTACGTCACCAACAACAGATCTCCCATTTCATGGTTTTCTTAGGGTTCGCGAAGAAACAAGTTTGCATTTTCAGGAGTCGAGGCGCACGCATGGCAAGACGCGAGAAGGGCGAATAGCAAGCTATTCAACCGACGAGCAACGCAGCCAGGCGGGATGGATCGGCGCATCAAAATGTGAAGTTGTTTTTGAGCGAGCCCTTAGCCTTGAAAAAAGGCGCCCTTTCATGATAGTCTCCAAATCGTTGTTAAGAACGAATCTTACCGGCAGAATGCGAACTCTCCCGGTAGAGGCCAACAATGGTTGAAATCCCTTACAACAAGATTATCGACTTCTTCCGTGGGATAGTGCCTTTTAACGAGCTTCCCCAAGATGTCCTAAAGGAACTCCCCCGCAAGATATTAATCGACTATTTCCCAAAAGAAACCCTGATCCTTGAACAGGACGGACCCCCCAGCGACTATCTCTATATCATACAGACCGGCGCCGTGGAAAAAACCGCCCGAAAAGACGGCGTGGATATCCTCTTGGACTACCGAGCCGAGGGAGAATTCTTCGGAAGCGCCTCCTTGATTAACGAAACCGGTCCTGCCTTTAATGTCCGGACCTATGAAGACACGATCTGCTATCTACTCCCAAAGGATGTCTTTGACGAGTTGATGCAAAACCATGTGGGGTTTCACGAGAACTTTGCCATCCGCGTATCCAAACTTGCATACCGGCTGAAAAAGGCCCAGACTGGTATTTTTGCCCCCCGCGGACAACCAGACACCGTGATCTTCAAATACGATGGCTACCTGTTTACGGTTACCGCCGGGGACCTGGTCAAGCGAAAACCGGTGACCTGTTCTCCCTATCATGAAGTCGCCTTTGCGGCTAAATTAATGGCCGAAAACGGGGTTGGCTCTGTGGCTGTGGTTGATGCTCGAAATCGCCCCCTCGGAATTGTGACCAAAAGCGATATGACCAATCGTATCCTTGCAGCAGGAAAGGGAAGTTCTGAACCAGTCAGGACGGTTATGAGTGCGCCGGTCCTCTCCGTGCTTCCCGGGGACCCGTGCTTTAGCGCTCTTCTCAAGATGGCCCGTTTCAACTGTCATCACATATGTGTTGTCCAGGGAGAGATGCTCCAAGGTGTCATCTCGCAACACGACCTTATCGTGCTTCAAGGATCCAATCCCCTGGCTGTAATCAATGACATTGAAAAGCAGACGACTATTCAAGGGATAGCGGGGTTGGTCGATGCAATGGACCGTATGGTAAGAAGCCTTCTCAACTCCGGTGTATCAGCCAAAGACGTGACAACCTTTATTTCCGAGTGCAACGACCGCCTCACACGAAAAATCATCGGTTTGACAGAGGCATCCCTTCGTGAAGAAGGTTGGGGGCCTCCTCCTGTTTCTTATTGCTGGCTCGCCTTGGGCAGTGAAGGCCGCAAGGAACAGACATTGCGAACAGATCAGGACAATGCCGTCATCTATTCGGATCCCGAGCCCGCATCAAATCAAGCCGTGCAGGAATACTTCCTCCGTTTGGCCCAAGGGGTCGTTTCCGGCCTGGAAAGCTGTGGCTTTCCCAGGTGCAAAGGCGGCGTTATGGCCAGCAACCCACAATGGTGCCAACCGGAAACGGTTTGGAAAAACTACTTTTCAAGCTGGATTAACCAGGCATCTCCTGAAGACCTGAGAAACTGCACCATTTTTTTTGATTTCCGTCACCTGGCAGGTGCCGCAGTACTGGCCCAAAGGCTCCGGACTTTCTTGAATCGCAACGTTGAAAATAGTCGAGCCTTCCTAAGGCACCTCACCACCAACGCCTTGTACAATGGTCCGCCTCTCGGCTTCCTCAGAGCCCTTGTCGTCGAGAAAACCGGTGCCCACAAGGATGAGCTTAATCTGAAGATGAGCGGCCTTGTTCCTCTGGTGGATGCTATTCGCGTGCTCAGCTTGAGTGGACAGATCAATGCCACCAACACCCTGAACAGATTGGAGCTTGCCCGTCGCAAGAATCTTCTCCCCGATGATATGGCCGAAGATATCAAGGAAGCCTTTAATTTCATTGTACTGCTGAGGATGAATCACCACATGACCCAAAAGGACCATGAAATAGAACCGAGCGACTATATCAATCCGAGAACCCTCTCGAAACTCCAGGGAAAATCCCTCATCGAGGCATTCCATGTAATTCGAGATCTGCAAGGCGAACTGAAGGCCCACTTCCCGCAAAGCATGTAGCAAAAATCATGTTTGGCTTTTTCAAGACCGGTAACCTGCAAAAGCTCTACGCTCGGCATACTGGCCGAAAGGACATGCCCCCTGCTCTGGGCAGACAACTGGAAGTCAGGGGGGCATACCAGCCCGAGGCGCTCATCGCAAAGACGTCATTTGTCATCTTTGATACGGAGACAACCGGCCTTCATCTCGAAAAGGGTGACCGACTTCTTTCCATCGGGGCCGTCAAGATAGCAAAAGCGAGGGTCCATTTAGGAAATGCCTTCTACGAACTCATAGACCCAGAACGGCCCATTCCGCCCTCTTCCATCTTTGTCCACAACATTACGCCCGGTGTTGCAACGGCTCGGCCGCACGTCTCGGAGATCCTCTTGAAGTTTCTGAAGTTTGTGGATACGGCCGTGCTGGTTGCCCACCATGCGGGTTTTGACATGAAATTCCTCAACCATGCTATGGTGGGGTGCTTCGGATTCCCTATCCAAAACCGTATCCTTGATACTGCCCTGGCCGCTGCCTGGATTAGGGGCATGGAGGAAACAGAACTCATTCTTTCCAAAGACGCCCATGATACGCGCTTTGACGCCGTTGCCGCGCACTTTGGCATCACTGCTCAGGATCGTCACAGCGCCTTTGGCGACGCCCTGTCAACAGCCTTGCTTTTTCAACGTTTTATCAATATATTGAATAACAATGGCATCATGTCCTTGAGGCAACTCGTCAGGATCGCCGGCGTGTCCTGAGCAGTAAATGTCCACGCCCAGAGGACGTGGCTTTGATCTGCCCCTTTGAAGGGGGCCGGGCGTTTCGCCATCTTACGAATGTCTGAGAAAAAAATGCCTTGAATGCCTAATCCGCCGGCGGAGTAAAAAATTGATGCACTCGCAAAAAGTCGTCACCCCGGCGAAAGCCGGGGTCCAGGTCAGTGATAAGTTTCTGAAAACACTGGATTCCGGCTCTCGCCGGAATGACAAAAAAGGACGTTTTTTGACTTTTTACGAAACCATCAAAATTGCGGTTGCACGTTCTGTTCTTAACTTTTGGCACTTTTGGCATTTTTGGCACTTTTGGCATTTCAAACATTTAGGCACTTTTGGCATTTCGATGGAACCAAGTATGGCAGAACCCTGTGACTTGGCCCAAGGGACCAGGTTTCCTGAACTGAAATGAAACTGTCTGAAATGGATCAGAAACTTCTTTCTGCCGAACGCCTGAAGGCCACAGGCAGGCTGGCCAGCGAGATCGCACATGAACTGAATACCCCCCTTGGTGGTATCCTCATGTACAGTCATCTACTGATGGAAGATCTGCCTGATAATGATCCGCACATGGAAAACGTCATCAAAATAAACAAACTGGCACATCGATGTAAGATGATTGTCCAGGGGCTGCTCGATTTTGCGCACCAGGAAAGCCCTCATCCAAAGATGGTTCAGGTCAACAGAATTCTGCGTAATGTGATAGGGTTCCTGGAAGATCATGTGCTCTTAAGAGGTATTTCTATTGAGATGCGCCTTGATCCAGCCCTTCCCAAGGTGGCAGGCGATGAAAACAAGCTCGAACAAGTCTTTATTAACCTCATTATCAACGCAGCACAATCCATGGACGGGACCGGAGTCCTGACCCTCCGCACGGGGTTTGGCTTTGATTCAAATCAAGTCCGAATCGAATGTTCGGACACAGGCAGTGGCATAGACGACAAACACATTGACAGGGTTTTTGAACCTTTTTTCACGACTAAGGAAAAGGGCAAGGGCACGGGTTTGGGCCTTTCTATCTGCCATGGTATCGTGGAACAACATGGTGGGACCATGACGGTGGATAGTGCCAAGGGACAGGGTTCTGTATTCACCATCTTCTTGCCATCGGAAGTAAGTCTATGAAGGCCAGTTACAAAATCTTGGTGGTTGACGATGACGCATTCATGCGGGATGCCTGTCATCAGACCCTCACCAAACAGGGTCACAGTACTACGCTGGCGAAAAGCGGCCAAGAAGGCCTGGGGTTGCTCGAAAAATCGTCATTTGATCTTATCTTGCTTGATCTGAACATGCCCAACGAAGACGGGCTATTCATTCTGGCCAAGATCAAGGACATCGACCCTGAAGCCATTGTTGTCATGATCTCAGGCTACGGCTCTATTGAGACGGCAGTCCAGGCCATCAAGCTTGGGGCGTTCGACTTCATTACCAAGCCCTTTACTCCTGAAGAACTGCTCAATACGGTCAAGCGGGCGCTCAGGAAGCGCCAGCTGACCATTGAAGATATTGATACAAAAAAACATATCGATAAGGAACGCAAGCACACTGAAATCATGAGTCAAAGCCCAGCCATGGCCAAGGTCAAGGAGATGATTACCATGGTGGCCCCAACAGACAGCACAGTGTTGCTTCAAGGGGAAAGCGGCACGGGCAAAGGCCTTGTGGCACGCAAGCTCCACGAGTTGAGCAGGCGACGCGGATCTCCTTTTGTGTCGGTCGATTGTGGCTCATTAGTAAAAACCCTGTTTGAAAGCGAACTCTTTGGCCATGTCAAAGGAGCCTTTACAGGCGCAGATACAACCCAACTGGGAAAATTCGAGATGGCCCACGGGGGAACCCTGTTCTTTGATGAGATATCCAACATAAATCTGGAAATCCAGGCCAAGCTTCTTAAAGCGGTGGAAGAAAAGCGTATCTCGAAGGTAGGAAATCACAAGGTAGTCAAAGTTGATGTTCGGATTATATCAGCCACAAACCGAAATCTTCAAGAGACCATAACCAAAGGGAACTTCAGGGAAGACCTCTTTTTTCGGTTGAATGTGGTCTCCATCAATCTGCCACCCCTTAGAGATCGCAAAGAGGATATCCCGCTGCTCGTGGATCACTTTCTGAAGGTCTTCAACCAGAAACAGTCAAAGACAGTTGAGGGCTTTTCCCGCAATGCGATGAAAGCGCTCACAGAATACGATTGGCCAGGAAATGTACGTGAACTGGAAAACACGGTTGAGCGGCTGATTGTATTTGCGCAGGACAAGACCATCACCTCGCACGATCTTGTGTATTCCAATACTGTTCTCTCACAGATGGTGGCGACACAACCGATCCGTCTTGAGGAAATGGAACGGGAGCATATCATAAAGGTGCTTGACACCGTGAGGGGGAACAAGACCCAAGCTGCTCAGTTGCTCGGCATTGACCGCAAGACACTCAGAATCAAACTGAAAAAATACGAAATCTCATCGCCTGCGGAATAGAAAAACGGTGGCGTGTATCACACATTCATGCGGACTCAAGCAGGCTTCACGCGTTTTTTTGCTTCTTCTATGAGCTCAATCAAGGTGGTCACTTTGTCTTTAGGCTTTTGGTTGAAACAGCGATCCCACTGGGCCGCAGTGAGTACACGCTTAAGATAGGACTCCACAGGAATGTGCGGTTGCCAGCAGGCAATGATGCGTGGGCACGGGGAGTCTCCTTCCTCACTCTGACAGTAAGAGAAGGTAACCTCCCCTCCCAGCTTCGGGCATCTTATTTCCAAATCGTCATACATCTATGGCTTTGGGAAACCCTCTATGGATTTTAGCGCTCTCGAGATTTCTTCTTCGGGCATCTCATACTGAGTAAGCTTGCCTGATAGATAGGCATCATAGGCGGCAAGATCGACCAACCCATGGCCACTCCAGTTGAAAAGGATCACCTTCTCTTTTCCCTCCTCCTTGGCGCGCTCGGCCTCTTGAACAACCGCTGCAATGGCGTGATTGGTTTCAGGCGCTGATATGAAGCCCTCGGTATGGGCCCACTTTATACCGGCCTCAAAGGTCTGAATCTGATTGTACGCTCTGGCTTCAATGATCTGTTCCTTGACCAGGTGACTGACAATAGGCGCCATGCCATGGTACCTCAGACCGCCCGCATGGATGGGCGCGGGCACAAAATCGTGGCCGAGGGTATGCATGGCCAGCAGCGGTGTGGTTTGGGCCGTATCTCCAAAATCGTATGCAAAGGGGCCACGGGTCATGGTCGGGCAAGAGGTGGGCTCGGCAGCGACAATGGAAATTTCCTTACCATGGATCTTGTCCCGGACAAAGGGCAGACAAAGCCCGGCGAAGTTGCTCCCCCCGCCCGTACAGCCCATCACCACATCAGGATACACGCCGATTTTTTCAAGCTGCTTTTGCGTCTCCAATCCATTGATTGTCTGATGCAAAAGGACATGATTCAAAACGCTTCCCAGGGAATAGCGGGCGTCTTTGTCGCTGACAGCGTCTTCAATGGCCTCACTGATGGCAATGCCTAAACTGCCTGGCGAATCAGGATGTTCAGCCAGAATCCTTCTCCCGGCCTCGGTCTTGTCGCTCGGGCTGGGAATACAGTTGGCCCCCCACACATTCATCATCAGCCCCCTAAAAGGCTTCTGCTCATAGCTTACCTTGACCATAAACACCCTGCACTCCAGGCCAAACATCTTACACGCCATGCTCAGGGCGCTGCCCCACTGGCCTGCGCCGGTCTCGGTGGAAAGCCGTTTAACGCCAAAAACCTTATTGTAATAGGCCTGGGCAACGGCCGTGTTAGGCTTGTGAGACCCCGGCGGACTCACACCTTCGTTCTTGTAGTAGATCTTCACAGGAGCGTCGAGCAGCTTTTCAAAGTTCCGCGCCCGGTACAGCGGTGTGGGACGCCACAGGAGGTATTTTTCCAGCACCTCTTCAGGAATATCTATCCAGCGCTCAGTGCTCACCTCCTGTTCAATAAGATTCATAGGGAAAACCGGTGCAAGATCATCAGGGCCGACCGGTTGTCCTGTGCCCGGATGGAGCGGTGGGCTCATGGGGGTGGGCACATCTGCCAAGACATTGTACCATTGCGTCGGGATCTCCCTCTCGTCCAAGAACACCTTTACCTGTTCCATAACATCTCCTCCTTCAAGCTATTTTAACAAGAAAACCACGGGAAGCCCCATCGCCTTTTCCTTACCTTCCCGACCTTGTCTTCCTCCATTTCACACCTCCGGGCATGTTTTTGTATACACCAGGGCCACGTCATTTAAACAACTAACCGCCTGAATTAACAAAAAGTATATGTTAAAGCAAAATGCTACAAATTCGAAGCACGAAATCCGAAACAAATACGAATGACCAAAACACAAAATTCAAAACATGGTGAAGCCTTACAGATACCGCATAAGCTCCTGGTCCGCCGGAGGTGGATTAGTCATTTGATATTCGAATTTAGATATTGTTTCGAGGTTGCGGCTGACGCCTTGAAAACAGCACGATATTCGGATTTCGGATTTTCAGACTCCCATAACCGTCCAATATTAGCAAGTTAGCACCGACTTTGACGTTACCGGTTTGTATACACCTATCCCATTTACAAAGCAACAGCATTCTGCTACAACTGTCGCACCTACGCGAAGACTTTTGGAGGTATGCTTCTATAGGTTCTATCATGATCGGTTAATGGCACACGTCCTATGCAACCCGGAAATGTTCTCTTAAAAACCTTAGTGGTGAGCTTTTTTTTCCTTTCGGCATGTGCTCCCTTTCGTGCCCCCAGAAAGGAAAGGGTCCCTCCATCGCCTGAGACCACGCGAGCCTTGGAGCGCTTCGAACAAGCCGAAGACTTCTCTCAAAGACAGGCCTACCCAGAGGCGCTCGCTATCTACCAGGACTATCTCAGGCGTTTTCCCAAGGGGCACCTCGTGGACATGGCCATCATGAAAACAGGTTTGCTTTACATGGCTGCGGGTAACTTCCCCCAGGCCCGAAAGGCTTTTCAGCGCCTCCTCTCTCGCTATCGGAAAAGCCCTTTTGTGGAAGACGCCAGATTCAACGTCATACTCACACATTACAAAGAAGGGGACTACAACTTGGCCGTTAAGCGCGCAAGATCTTTCCTGGATGTTGCAAAGACCCGTGACCAAGAATTTCGTATTCACAATCTCCTGGGATACTGTTACAGCGCCGGCAGACAGTTCAAGGAAGCAATCAGAAGCTATATGGATGCCTATGAACTCAGCTCGCAGGAAGAGCGTGCGGAAATCCTGAGCAAAGTGAAGGAAGTCATCACCTACATGAAGGAACCGGAATTGAATTTCCTCCTCGGCATTTATGGAGACAGGATACCCGGCGGCTATTTGCGCCTTCAACTGGCAAAGGAATATGCAGCAGAGGACCTCATTGAGCCTGCTATGACGGTCCTATCCGATTTTGTGAGCCTATTCCCGGATCATGACGGGCTTGAGACTGCAACGGCCCTCATCGAGGAATTAGACTCAAGATCCATAGTGGATCGCTTCTTGATCGGTTGCATCCTCCCCTTGACCGGACCCTACGGGACCTTTGGAAACCGCGCCCTGACGGGCATTGAGCTTGCCCTCGATGTCTTCAACGCACAACCCCATGTCCACCCGGTTCGATTGCTTGTCAGGGATTCAAAAGGAGATCCAAATGAAGCTGTGATGGCGCTTGAGACTCTGGTTCTTAAAGACGGTGTGGCAGGAATCATCGGGCCCATGATCACGTCAGAGTCAGCTGCCATAAGGGCCCAAGCCCTTAAAGTCCCCATTATGACCCTTACACAGAAATTCAACATCACCGAAATGGGGGATTACGTGTTTCGAAACTTCTTGACGTTGTCTCTACAGGTTGAGGCCATTGTGGACTATGCAGTAAAAGACCTGAAATTTGAGAAATTCGCTATCTTATACCCTGATGAACGGTACGGCATCTCCTTTATGAACCGATTCTGGGATGAACTAATATTAAATGGCGCTGAAGTAGTCGGGATTGAATCGTACGCACCCGATCAGACCGATTTTAGTGACGCCGTCAAAAGACTGGTAGGGCTCTATTACCCCCGACCGGAAGAACCTCCGGAAGAAGATATGGGCGACGAATTAGAACCATGGGACATGTTTTTACCGCCTCAACAAGAGGATGAAGCCGGCTGGCCTGACCTGGACCAACCTGATGACCCCTCTGATGACACAACCTATGATACAACCGACCAAGACGAAAAGCCGCAGGAGGAGGAAGAGGAAGAGCAAGAAGAACCTCAGCCAATCATCGATTTTCAGGCCATTTTCATCCCTGACAGTTTTGAAAAGATAGGCCTTATCACGCCCCAGCTTTTATTTCATGACGTGGCGGGCGTTCTTTTGCTGGGAACCAATCTGTGGCATTCGGACAAACTCATAAAAATGGCTCGGGGCTATGTCCAGGGAGCCATTCTGCCGGAAGGCTTTTTCGCAGACAGCCCGTCGCCCGAGGTCCAGGATTTTGTCAGAAACTATGACGAAGTTTTCGGGAGAGTTCCGGCCTACCTGGAAGCTCAAGCCTACGATGCAGCCTGGATTCTCTTTCAAGCAGTCAATCAACCCCAAGTTCGATCCAGGCGCACCCTGAAAATGGCCCTCATGGAGGTCAATGACTTCCAAGGCGTGACAGGTCTTACCTCTTTTGACGAGACCGGAGACGCGCAAAAAAACCTCTATCTTCTTACGGTGGAGGGCAGCCGCTTTGTCCAGATAAGGCCATGACCAACATCCTCTACGGAGCATACACCCTTCTGGGCAGCGGCCTGCTGGTGTCATGTCTCCCGCCCTTTTTCATCTATACACGCCTCAGCGGACGCCACGGCGACAATCTGAAAGAACGTTTAGGATATCTGCCCCGGGAGATTGCCCAAGACCTTCCGGGCTCGCCCAGAATCTGGCTTCATGCAGTCTCCCTGGGAGAGGTCAAGGTGGCAGCGCCAATTATTGAGGCCTTCAGGCGGATCATGCCGGCCTGTTCTGTCATTGTCTCAACCACCACGAAACACGGCCGTGAATTGGCAAGAAACACCTTCGGAAAGGACGTTCCCGTTGTATACGCGCCGGTTGATTTTGTTGGTTCGGTGCGCAAGGCGCTTTCCCGGGTACGTCCGGACGTTCTGGTTTTTCTGGAAACCGAAATCTGGCCCGCATGGCTTTCCGAGGCCCGACAGATGGGAATAAGAACCGCCTTGATCAATGGCCGAATCTCCACGAGATCCATTGGAATCTATCTCAAGTTTCGCCCCTTTTTCCGGGAAGTCTTGAAAAACATCGATGTCTTCAGCATGATTCTGGAAGAAGATGCCCTTCGTATCAGGTCCATAGGCGCTGATACGGACAGAGTTATGGTGAACGGCAATGCCAAATATGACTTTCTGGCCACCCTTACAAAACCTGCAAGCAAGGCAGCAATGCAACGGACCTTGAACCTTGAAGCCTTCCACCAGGTCCTTATTGCTGGGAGCACCCGTGAGGGCGAGGAGGAGATGATCCTGGATGCCTATGAAAGAATCCTTAGGAAATTCCCTGATACAGTCCTGGTCATCGCACCAAGGCACATTGAAAGGGTGCCTGTCATCGGATCAATCATTAAGCGACTGGGTTTTGGTTATCAGCTCCGAAGCGATCTTGAGAGCGTTACAGCAAAACGCACGGAGCCGATCGTTATATTTAATACTTTTGGGGAGCTCTTTAATCTCTATAGTGTCGGAACCATCGTATTCTGCGGGGCAAGCCTTGTGCCCCTGGGCGGACAAAATCCCCTGGAACCGGCCGCCTGGGGCAAAGTGGTCTTTTACGGCCCCTCCATGGAAGACTTCCAGGATGCAAAGGCGCTGTTGGAGGAGGCAGGAGCGGGTATAGAGGTCTCGAGCCCTGACATGTTGGCCGAAAAGGCTATCTGGTTTCTAACCCATCCGGATTCCTTAAAAACTTACGGAATGCGCGCCCGCCAAGCCGTCATGAGAAACCGTGACGCGGCAGAAAAACACGCTGAGGCAGTTCGCCGATTAGTCTCTTTATGATTCCCTCATCCAACCCTCAATCAGAAAATCACCCCATGGCCCGGGCCCTGTCGTTCATGGAGCGGGTTTTCGGGTTTCGGCAGTTTCGACCAGGACAAGACAAGATCCTGGAATCTGTCCTGTCCGGTGAGGACGCTCTCGTGATCATGCCCACTGGCGGCGGCAAGTCCCTGTGCTACCAACTGCCGGCCTTCCTCAGGCCAGGCATCACGCTTGTGATCTCACCCCTCATTGCCCTTATGAAGGATCAGGTGGACACCCTTGGCGTACTGGATCTGCCGGCAACTGCCATTCACAGTCTGATGGGGCTGAAAAAACAGGAAGAGGCCCTCAAGCAAATCGCCGCCGGCAGCATCAAGCTGGTCTATGCCTCTCCGGAAAGACTGAGAAATCGCCTGTTCATTGAGGCAGTGAAACAGAGCGCCGTCTCCATGGTCGCTGTGGATGAGGCACATTGCATCTCACAGTGGGGCCATGATTTCAGACCCGATTATTTGAGGATCAGCGAAGCCCTTGACCTTCTCGGGCGCCCCCAAACCATCGCCCTTACCGCCACTGCAACTGACAAGGTCCGCTCTGACATCGTGGAGCAGTTGAGGCTGAGGGCTCCCAGGCAATTTGTCACCGGCTTTGACCGCCGCAACCTTTTCTGGGAAGTCCTTCAGACCGGTAATGAGAAAGCAAAGCTCGCCGTTATCAGGCAACGCCTGGCAAACCTTTCCGGCGCTGCCATTGTCTATGCCGGCACAAGAAAAAAGGTGGAGGGCATCGTTACAAAGCTCCAACAGCAACGCATAAGCGCAGAAGGATACCATGCCGGACTGGACGAGGCTGAGAGGACCAGGGTACAGGAGAACTTCATGGATGGCCGTTCTAATGTGGTAGTGGCCACAAATGCTTTTGGGATGGGCATTGACCGCTCAGACATCCGCACGGTGATCCATCACTCGTTTCCGGGGACAATTGAAGCCTACTACCAGGAAGGCGGCCGGGCCGGTCGAGACGGAGAGCCGGCGACCTGTCTGCTTCTTTACAGCCCCGCAGACAGGAGGCTGCAGGAATTCTTCATCGAAGCGCGCTATCCATCCCGCGAGGTCGTATTTGCTGTGCATGAGTTGCTCAGAAACCGCTCCGAAAACGTCCTCTGGCTCACCTATCGCGAAATTGCCGAAATAAGCGAAAACAAAGTCTCGGAGATGGCCGTGGCCTCGTGCGTCAAGATCCTGGAAGATGCCGGCGCCCTTCAGAGGCTCAATCGCTATGATAAGCTGGCAGAGATCTATCTTCATGTGGGTCCTCAAGAGCTTCTGTCCGGACTTTCACCAAGGGCGAGAACCAAGAAAAGCCTGATCAATGCCCTGAGCAGGCTTTACAGTGAAAGGGAACTCATGGAAGGGGTCCGGTTTGTCCCCAATGATCTGGCCTCAAGGGCGGGCCTTTCTATTGACGCTTTCAGAAGAACTCTCTCGGATATGGCCGCCCGTGATGAAGCCATCTATATCCCGCCCTTTCGCGGCCGTGGGCTCCGCATTATCAAGCGTACGGAGCCCCCGCAACTGGACATCGATTTTCAGGCCCTTCAGGTCAAGAAGGCATACGAGCTGGAAAAGCTGGATCAGGTCATGGCATACGCTGGCAGCCAGGAGTGCCGCAGGGCATTTCTGCTTCGCTATTTCGGTGAAGCTCTCAAGAGGGGCAGATGCAACTCCTGCGATGTCTGCCGGAAGCCCGTTCACAAGCCCGGGGCGCAAACGCCTGTCTCCGATCCCGTAATAGCCGTCAAGGTCCTGAGCGGTATTGCCAGGCTGAAAGGACGTTTCGGCCAGGCCATGGCCAGCAAGGTGCTCACGGGCTCCCAAGATCGCATGGTTTTTCAGTTCGACTTGCAGCGTCTCTCCACCTATGGGCTCCTTTCAGAATACACGCAGACCCAAGTGCGAGAATGGATCAAGGAACTCATCTCCCTTGGATGCATCGCTTCCCGGAGGATCTCCATGGGAGCAAAAATATATCCGGTGCTGGATCTCACCGGCCGGGGTCACGATGTCATGAGAGGAAAGGAACAGATACTCCTCTCCCATCCGCCGGAGGCGGACGAAAGGCCTGTGTCTCCTGAAGGGTCCGTGGCGCCGAAATCACAAATGGAGATCTTCAACCGGCTCAGGGTGCTACGTTCCAGCCTGGCTCAAAAGGAAGGACTGCCAGCCTACTGCATCTTTCAGGATCGCACCCTGCGGGAAATGAGCAGGCTACTGCCAAAAACTCGGGATGATCTCCTGGGCATTGTCGGGGTCGGCGAGGTGACGTTAAGAAAATACGGCAGGCAGTTCCTCGAACTAATCGAGAAAATAGGAAATGAACTGTAAACCTGCGGCTCATCTCGCGCCCGTTATCCCATGAAATAGAAAACCTCCATTAATCCTTCAAAAGAGTGTCGACAATTATTCGTGTTTAGACAAGTCTGACTAGGTAAGAATAATAAGGAGAAATTATGAAAGCAATTTGGAAATTACAAGATGCCAAAGCACAATTCAGTAAGGTTGTAGAAGATGCGTTGAAGATAGGTCCTCAGTATGTAACACGTCGAGGAGCAAAGGCGGTTGTTGTCCTTTCAGCTAAGAATTATGAGGCTTTAGTTTCTATACACGGCGTCTAAAATAATGCCGTATGTTGTCGCAGACTCCTCTCAGAAAGGCTTGTTTATAAGGGTTGAACCGTTCTCTAGGGTTCAAATGATGCGGCATTATTTATGTCGTTATGTATAATAAACCAAGTTTCAAAGAGTTTTTATTAAACTGTCCCAAAATGTACGAAAATTTTGAAATCGAAAGACAACAAGATTACCCAAGGAGTATCGAACTGTGAATTATTTACTGGATACTTGTGTAATATCAGAGATTGTGAAACCTGCTCCCAGTTCAAGGGTAATTATGTGGATAAATAATATCTTATCAGAACGATTATTTTTATGTTCCCTTACCATCCGTGAAATCCGAAAAGGATTGACCAAGTTTCCTGAATCGAGGAAGAAAGAAAGATCGACAGATTAGCTCAATACCCTATTAGAAAATTACCAAGATCGTATTCATTCCATTGATATTACTGTTGCCGAGAATTGGGGCGTAATGCAAGGAAAGCCTGAAAAAGAAGGGATGTCCATGTCTTCAATAGACAGCCTTAGCCTTATTGCTGCTACAGCCTATACTCATAATCTCATCTTAGTGACAAGGAATGGAGACGACTTTCAAGCAAGTAAATTGTCCATTATCAATCCCTGGAATGATGAGGAAAATGACTGAGTTTGCGCTAACAATGGGCGCGAGCTGCTCTCGCGCGCCCGTTCGGCGAAAAAACATTATAAAGGAAAATCTCAAGTGGTAGTAACATTTTCGCGGCATGCAAAACGAAGAGCAAAGCTCTATAAAATACAGGAATCAACGGTTGAGAAAATACTGGCAGATTCGGATTTAAGCGATGGGGATCATGAGGTGATCAGAAATGTGCCCGGTTTTGAATATCCGATAAAAATTGTTGTGTCAGTTGAAAGCAATGCGATGACTGTAATCACAAGCTATCCGTTGAAGAAAGGAAGAAGTCAATGAAAGTACATTATGATGAAGAAGTAGATGCTTTGTACATAAAAATAGGTGATCAGGAACCAGATGGAGTCATTGAGATAACAGAAGGAGTAAATATTGATACTACTACTGATGGAAAACTTATCGGTATAGAAATCCTCAAAGCATCTGAGAAAATTAATATTGATACAATCTTGTCCTATACTCTTGAGTTAGACCAAAGCATATTAAGGCGAAATATAGCCGAACAAGGCGCTTGAGATGGACTGGGCAAAGCCGTGCCGTTTTTGATAGGCAGCATTTGACCGATAGTTTTTACCTTTATCATAGTTTTTCGGTTATCGTTGCCCAGCCCCTCAGCTTTACGTTAAGCGGCGATCCGCGCCGCTTAACGGGCGCGAGCTGCTCCGCCATCGAGTGTCAGTGGGCGCTGCGCGCCGCCTAACCCTCAATGGAGCTGACAGAACCTTCGTCTAACACACACTCTGCGCTTCGCTCCGGTGCGATTAGACGACGAACCTGCAGCTCATCTCGCGCCCGTTATATTTCATGGTTTTTCAAAAAACATTTTAACCGGAGGAAAGGGTATGAACAAAATTATCTCACCAGCTTTAATTTTGTTTTTTCTGGTTAATCCTTTTGTAGTATATGCAGGGAGTGAGTGGTATGAGAATGGCACTCTTCATAGTGCTTCAGTTGCGGAGTGGAATGCAGCCACATATTCGAATAGGTTAGCTACCGCAGCGGATATGGCACTTAGTAGACCTCAGATAAAGGCGAAGGTTAAGAACAGCGGTTCTATTGATACGCTACGACCATTTGCAATTGAATTGCTCTCTTGTGTAAATGAAGCAGCAGCAGGTCCAGGCTACGGCAGCATGAGGATGGCTGAGCTGGCAGCTAGTTGTATGATTTTAATGGGATGGTAAAAATATAACCTGTCAGTCCACCTGACCGCAATAGCTGTGTCGTTCCGAGTTTTGTTAGTATTTAGCCAGCTTGATGGAACCCTTTGCGGCAGGTGACTTTTGCGTTAAGAGGCTTTATCAAAGCGACAAAAAAGTTTTCGGAATGATGGTCAGAATTTGGGGGGTATACCGGCTAGCTTGCAGATTTCGTTGGCGGTAATGCGATCAAGCTGTTTGTGGCGTTTGACGGGAATTACTTTGGTACCATTTGTGTAGATGGAGTGGTTGGCGCCTTCTCTCAGCAGATAG
>JAFGFW010000029.1 GCA_016930875.1 Deltaproteobacteria bacterium
ACTGGCGGGGGCCATTCACCGCTGGCAGCCCGTTCTTCGGCCATGGATTTGGCGCCGAAGGCTTCTTCAGCCTCGTCCAGGATTTTGAGGGCCAGGGCGGTAGGATCAAGCCCTGTGTTGAAGGCGGAACCGGTGTGCGGCTCGCCGTTGATTTCCAATTGAATGTTCATGGTTGACTCCAATAGGGAGGCCTTGAAGCGGGCCTCCCTGTGATTGTTTTATGTTCCGCGCCCCCGGTCATAGCACAGATCGGCGTACTCCCAGGCGGCGCAAACCTCGCAGTGGTCGGCGGTACGGTCATAGTCAGGATGCCCATACTGGCGCACCCCGTGTGGACAGATATACCGCCCCAGGCACTTGCCCCCACCCAGGCGGTGGGGGAATGGGTAAGCATCACAAGTGCAAAGACGCAGTTTGGTGGAAGGCGGGTTGGTCATGGGATGCTTCCTCACGAGAAACCCAGGCCTCTTGCTTTCAGTGATACAAACTTGTTCGCCCCCCTGCCGACGACCAGGTGATCCAGGACTTGGATGTCGAGGGTCTTGCCGGCATCGATGATTGCGCGAGTCACAGCGCAATCATCCGGGCTTGGGTCAGCCAGCCGTAGAGTAGGGACAGAGACGCCATATATAGATCGCTCTATACGGTCTTCTCCATCCCTCTCTCCGAACCGGACATGAGACTTTCGCCTCATCCGGCTCTCCATTGAGTTCTAAGTCTGGCGATAACCATGTTCTGCATGGTGGCATTTCAGGCACAAGGTTTCCAGGTCTTCAAGTCGGTGTGACTTCATGCCTTTCTTGTGATGTACCTGAAGGTGTTCAGGTGAACCACATCGCACGCATTTGAAGTCGTCCCGCATTTTCGCCCTGAGTTCCCTTTCAGCCATTTCCAGGGGTTCATTGCGATTTGGTTGACCGCTTGCGGCCCCAACCGTGGCTGTGTAGATGGTTTCATCTGGGCCAGTTTCACCCATCGGATAGTCTATGAGCGAAAGTTCGTCTTTCTCATCGGGCAAATAGGGATGGGGAAATCCCGCTCTGCCTTTCTGCATGTACTTGCTCCGCTTTAGCTCTTTCCGCGTGGGCAGCCACTGATACGCTTCCAGGGTGGTTGCCCCTTCACGTATCTCTGCCGTCCAACGTGTCCTGTTGTGGATCACCTTCGTTTTGGATTGGATGAGTTCCTGTTTCCGACTACCCTTGTGTTTCTTGAGGAGCCAGTCCAGGTATCGAAACCAGGTGTAGCGGGTGATTTCTTCAATATCTTCGAGCAGGCTGGTGTGCTTGTAGTATTCAGCCCAGCCTTTCACGATGGCATTGAGAGTTATCATCCGATTGTATTCATCCATCCAGGTCCATGACCTGGTGGTGAGGTCTTTGATTTTCCTTTTGACACGCTTCTTGGCTTTGTCTGTAGGTCGAAGATGCACCACCCACCGTCCTTCAGGTTCGCATCGCTGGATATGAAAGCCCAGGAAGTCAAAACCGTTATTGACATGGGTGATATGCGTCTTTTCTTCAGACAATTCCAGGTGTAGTTCGTTCGCCAGGAAGTCTCGGATCTCTTGCTTGGCCTGTCTCACGCCTTCGATCCGGTCATTGCTGAGGACAACAAAGTCATCAGCGTATCGGATCAGCCGGTAGTTCCCCAGACCAGCCTTTCTCCTTTTCTGCTGTTCGTATGGGGTCAGGTGCCATTTCTCTTCTGCCCACTTGTCAAATTCATTCAGATACACATTGGCAAGTAAGGGTGAGATCACGCCGCCTTATGCAAAGAAAGCTATTATGCAAAGTAACTGACAAAAACACACTCAAATTCGCCGTTTTAAGCCGATTTACTTTGCATAATCTCCGAAATGATATAACCAACCAGAGCTTGACCGCTCAAAATATCATTTTGGAGGCATACATGATGCAAAAGAGACCACTGGCAGAGCTACTAAACGAATTAGAGCAGGAAATGCTACGGCTTGGTTACACCCAAGGTTCCATGACGTTTTATCGAAGGCGATGGCAGATGTTAAGCCAATTCACGCAAGAGAAAGGAGAAATATACTTTTCCGAACGGCTGGGGATTGATTTTGTAGAAAAACACTTTCACATTCTCGAAAAAGATTTAGACCGAACCCTTTCGCAGGCAGAGACTCAGGAACTCCGAATCATCCGGATGATTGGGGATTTTCAGCTTTATCACACCGTTCTGCGCCGGTACTATAAACACAAGGAAATCCTGACGAAACCGTATTTTGTCGAGGTCAGCGACCAATTCAAAAAAAGCTGTTCAGAGAAAGGGTATTCACCAGTCACCATCGACCACTATGTAAAACAGTCTGCCCGATTTATGGATTATCTGGATTCTCAAAGGATCAGTAGCTGCGGAGACATCAATCTCCGGTTGATTAATGACTACATCAAAACATTGGCGGGCTATACTTACAAAACCGTGGAGCAAAATATCTGTTCACTACGGGCTTTTTTCAAGTTCCTTTTCGAAAGCGGGGTAATCCGGACTAATTTTTCCAACCAGACACCGATGGTACAGGCAAGGAAACAGACCCGTATCCCTTCGGTTTGGACAAAAGATGAACTGAAAAAGCTGATTGGTGCCATCGATCGGGGAAGTCCAAAAGGGAAAAGAGATTACGCCCTCATCTTGTTGGTATGTTGCCTTGGCATGCGTTGCGCAGATATAAAACAGTTGAGGCTCGATCACTTCCATTGGGAAGAGAAAAAGCTTGTTTTCACCCAATCAAAGACCAAAGAACCTTTGTCTCTTCCGCTGACCGCAGAAGTGGGCTGGGCGGTAATTGACTACCTGAAATATGGACGGCCTAACATAGACACTCCCTATCTATTTGTAAAACACATCGCCCCGTTTGGACCCTTTTCAGAAGCAGACCATTTATACCAACTGATCAAAGGGTACATGGAACGGGCCCATCTGCCGACACTCAAAAAACGGCGAGGTATGCATTCCTTAAGGCATACCCTGGCCAGTGTGCTTCTTGAAAACGATACCCCGCTTTGCGTCATTTCAGATATCCTGGGTCATGCTGATACCGACTCAACGGCTGTTTATCTGAAAGTTGACATCCAGAAACTGAAGGAATGCTCACTGGATTTTGAGGAGGTTGTTAGCCATGGATAAAGTCGTTTATGAAAGCTCCTTCAAGGAGCACATTAAAAGCCTTGTTGATCTGAAACAGGCGATCGGATATAGCTATGAGACGGAGGCAGCCCATCTCAAACGATTTGACCGATTCCTGGCAGAAAACTATCCTCTTGCGACCTCACTTACCAAAGAAATCGTATTGAACTGGTGCAGGAAAAAATCCTATGAAGCACAGGCAAACCAATGTGCTCGTGCCTCCATCCTCCGTCAGTTCGGAAAATACCTGGATTCCATCGACATAGAGGCCTACATTATTCCTAAAGGATATTTCCCCTCGGAAAAACAATATGTACCTCATATTTTTACCCATGAGGAATTATCCAGGTTCTTTGTCCAAACAGATCAATGCCACTATTGCAGTGAAATTCCCGATCGACATCTGATTATGCCGGTTTTATTCCGCATGATTTATACCTGTGGGCTTCGGGTGTCTGAAGCCAGGCTGCTAAAAGTTGGAGATGTAGATCTTGAAAACGGCATTTTGAGCATCCAGCATTCCAAGATGGATAACAGCCGGTTGGTACCTATGTCCAATTCTCTTGCCGAGAGATGTCGCCATTATTCGAAAAGGGTACATCCTTTTCTGGCGCCCGAAAATTATTTCTTTCCTGCACCTGGCGGTAAACCGATGACGATCGGGAATGTGTATAAAAACTTTCGCAAGTTTCTGTGGCAGGCTGGTATCTCGCACAACGGCAGAGGCCATGGTCCACGCGTCCATGATTTTCGTCATGCCTATGCTGTCCATTGCCTGAAAAAATGGGTAGAACAGGAAAAAGATTTAGCGGCCTATCTCCCTGTCTTGAAAACATACCTGGGACACGATTCATTTGAAGAGACCGCCTATTATCTACGACTGACTGCGGATGTTTTCCCAGAGATTACCGTGAAATTGGAAACATGGTATCCGGAAATTATTCCGGTATTGGAAGGTGACACTCATGAAACCCACTGATTTCGCAAAGTATTTGACAGAGTTCCTTTCAGTGTACCTTCCATCCCAGAAAAATGTCAGTAAAAACACAGTGTATTCCTACCGGGATACCTTTAAATTATTGATTACATACTGCCAGGAAATCCACAACGTTCCAACCGAGCGGATTACGGTAAGTCTGCTTTCCAGTGAATGGATCGTTGGATTTCTCCAGTGGATTGAAACCGAAAGAAAATGCAGTATTTCTACCCGAAATCAGCGGTTGGCAGCCATCCATTCTTTTTTCCGTTACCTTCAGGCCGAAGAACCTTCTGGGCTTCATCATTTCCAAAAAATCATGTCCATTCCCATTAAAAAGACAAGAAAAACGACCGTGGAATACCTGACACCCGAAGCACTAAAACTCCTTCTTGAACAGCCAGATAAACATACGAGAAAAGGTCGGCGTGATCTGACTCTGATGAGTGTCCTCTATGATACTGGAGCCCGGGTACAGGAACTGATTGATCTCAAAGTATGTGACGTTATCCTTGATTCGCCTTCGGTAGTTGTCCTACATGGAAAAGGCAACAAAACCAGAAGGGTGTCCATCATGAAAAACACGATTTCATTAACCCACTCTTATTTGACGGAAAACAACCTGGACAAGCAATGGAAAAACCAGAACCCCTTGTTTTCCAATAATCAGCAGCATCAACTGACCAGAGAAGGCGTCGCTTACATTCTTGCCAAATATGCAGAGTCAGCGCGGAAATCATCTACGATTGTGCCTGCGAACGTGAAACCGCATATCATTCGCCATTCGAAAGCCATGCATCTTCTCCAGGCTGGTGTAAACATCATCTACATCCGCGATTTTTTAGGCCATGTCGATATAAAAACCACAGAAATTTATGCCAGGGCAGATATAGAAACGAAAAGGAACGCCATTGAGAATGCTTATCCCGACCTGATTGACAGTAACTTGCCGGATTGGAATAAGGACCAGGAACTACTGGCGTGGTTATCTCGACTGAAATAGGCTCAGATATTATGCAAAGTAAACGCCAAAAAAAACCTGTTTTTGAAGGTGATTGATGTGTTTACTTTGCATAATGTTTTACTTTGCATAAGGAGGCTTATGCAAAGCTTTGCATAACCCGCCTTGTGGGACGCCTGTTTCCGTTCTAGCAAACAGGCCATCTTCCATTACGCCAGCTTTGAGGAGTTTCCAGATCAGGTCCAGTATGTCTCTGTCTGCTATCCGTTTCTTAAGGATGCTCACGAGCTTACGGTGGTGCACGTTATCGAAGTAACTCTTGATATCTCCTTCGATCGCATAGTAGTACCGATTACTTGGGTTGGTCAGAGACATGCTGACCGCTATGGCGTCCATCGTGCAACGTCCCTTGCGGAAGCCATATGAGTGCGGCTTGAAGTCCGTCTCATAGATCGGGTCCAGAATGGTCCTCAAGGCTTCTTGTACAATCCGGTCTCGGAGGACCGGGACCCCCAAAGTACACTACCATTTCTTCCCAATCCCCTTCGGGATTTGTAACCATCATTCATCCCAACCATCCCCTCTGCGGTCA
>JAFGFW010000030.1 GCA_016930875.1 Deltaproteobacteria bacterium
CTGACTGGATTCCGGCTTTCGTCGTTCGACCCTGAGGCTCTCGACGGGCCGGAATGACGGAGTGGTAAACGTCGTTGTAGGGTTAAAGGGGGACTTTAGGGGGATTTTCATGGTAGGGCAAAAGGTAACTTTGACGGAGCCCTGGCTGCTCGGCTCTGAAGAGTGAAGAGGAGGGCGGGGGCGTTGAAGTAATGTGATGGATAAGCCTCTGAAACTCAGGCTCTTTTCAAGGGCAGTCTTATCGTAAAGATGGTTCCCTTTCCGGGTTCACTCTCCACAGAAACAGTTCCCCTGTATTCCTGAATTATCTTTAGTGTGAAAGTTAGGCCGACCCCAGGTCCGCGTGTCTTTGAGGTAAAAAATGGGTCGAAGATATTTTTGATTTTATCCTTCGGGATACCCTTTCCGGTATCAGAGACTTGTATCTCCATGCGTCCATCGCTAATACGACTGGTAATTTTCAGTATCTTGAGCTTGTCTTGCATGGCCTCGATGGAATTTTCAACAAGATTGGCGAGAGCCATTTTCATCTGTTCTTGATCTATAGAGATAAGGGGAAGATTATCCCCTAACTCAGTTCTTGCCTCTATGCCTCTATCTTCAAGTTCCTGTTCAAATGATTTTAGGGCTTCCATAATCACATCATTGATATTTGTGAGCTCCCTATAAGATATCGCTGTGGTTTCTAACTCAAGAAGTTCTTTTATCATATCTTCCAATCTGGCTACATCATTTATGATCATCTCCATATACTTTTTGTTAGGGTCACCTTGAGGGAGCCTATTATAAACCCTGCGTGCAAAACCCCCGATAGAGGTGAGGGGATTTCTTATCTCATGTTCTACCTCTTCCATCATTCGTTCCAATGCTTTTGATTTTTCCTCTTCCACCAATTTTTCTCTTGCTGCCTTTACGGCGACTAATGACCTGACCCTTGCAGAAAGTTCTTTGTAATTGAAGGGCTTGGCCAAATAATGATCAGCTCCTATATCGAGGCCCTTAACCTTATCCTCTATCTCGCTTTTTGCAGTAAGCATAAGGATGGGAATATATTTTGTATTTTCATTTGACTTAAGCCTCTGGCACACTTCATAGCCATCTAATTTCGGCATCATGACATCGAGGATAATTAAGTCAGGGTTGTATTCAGCGACATGTTTAAGAGCCTCTTCACCATCGTATGCCTCTGCTGTGTCATATCCTTCAAAGCGAAGCCTCTTTTTCAGAAGTTCCACCGCGTCCACGGCGTCATCTACAATCAATATTCTACTTTTTTTCTCCACCTAGATGCTCTCCATCTTGCCGCTGAGATAAGACATTATCAGTTCGGGTAATTCACGGACATTAATAGGCTTTGAGATATATCCTTCACAACCCGCCTCAAGGGCCTTTTCTCTGTCTCCCCTCATTGCATGGGCAGTTAAGGCCACGATAGGGATATTTTTAAACTCCTTCTGGTCCTTAAGCCTCTTGGTCACCGCATAACCATCTATCTTGGGAAGCGAGCGATCCATCAGGATCAGGTCTGGTCTTTCTGCCACTGCTTTTTCTAACGCCTCCTCTCCATCAACAGCCTCAATCGTATGATAACCCCTGGTCTTAAGTATCTTCACTACCAGTTCCCGACTATCCTGATTGTCGTCAACGATCAGTATCTTCTTTGGCAAGCCACTTTTTAACTCTTCCATCTTCCCTTCCTTTACTCATCGGACTTTGCTGACCCTATTAACAGTATCCTTGAGTTCTTTCAAAAGGTCTTCTTTAGTAAGCACTCCCTTGTTTAATATCGCCTGGATCCTGTGGTTCAGGTCATCTATCTCTTTTTTAGTTAAATCCTTGCGGGTAAGGACGATAAGGGGAATATCCTTTACGCCTTCTTCTGTCTTGAGGTATTCAATCACATCAAAACCACTTACCTCTGGCATTGTCAGGTTCAAGACGATAAGGTCGGGTCTAAAATCCTGTATGGATTTAATGGCATCCTTATTATTATAAGCCGTTGTTACCTGATATTCTGCTTCTTTAAGCACATTACCGATCAATCTTACCGTCTCTGGGTCATTATCGACGACTAACACTCGTTTAATCTTGCCCAACTTTTCCAGGTTTCTTAATTTTTTTAATAGAGTCTGTTTTTCTACTGGTTTTACAATATATTCTGTAGCGCCAAGGCTGAAGCCCAATCTCTTGTCATCCACGATGGAAAGTATTATTACGGGGATATCCTGGGTTTCCGGGGTCTCTTTTAGCTCCTGCAGGACCTCCCATCCATCCTTTCTTGGCATCAGAATGTCTAAGGTAATGGCCAAGGGGTTGACCTCCTTTGCCTTCTCCACCGCCTTTTCACCAGAGATAAGGCCAACTACTCTGTATTCCTCTCCGAGGTATTTCCTAATAATACAAGTGCCCTCCGGATTATCATCTATAGCCAATACAGTCTTTTTAGCAACTTCTTCCCGTTTGAGTGCTTCAGCTTCCACCAGCCCATATTCTTCTTGTGCCTTGAGAACAAGGCCTTCTATGAGCTCACAGCCCTTGCAGAAATCTACCTTTTCCGGATAAGCGGCTATCTTCATGCCCGCACAATGAGTTCCGAGGACTAACCAGCATCTGCTTTCCTTAATTCCGTATGCAGGACACATGGGCTGCCCACAACGGACATATTCCCAGCATCTAATTGGCTTGCCGGCATATTGTGGCTCCTTTAAGAAGGTCTCAACGGGTTTTTGAAAATAATCAGCCAGGGCTTCGGCCACCCTTGGTTCCATTACAGGCTCTCCGTGCTTTTCGAGTATTTCTTTGTGTAAAGGAATGGTAAAAGAGAATTTACTACCCTCTCCACAATTGCTTGTTGCCCATATCATACCTTTGTGCAATGCCACTAATCCCCTGGCAATACTGAGGCCGAGGCCGGTGCCTTCATACTGACGAACAGTAGTAAGGTCTACCTGGACGAACTTGTCAAAGATCGTGCCGAGATCCTCTTCCTTTATCCCTGTTCCTGTGTCTTCCACGCAGACTTCTGCAAATATAGGTGACTCTCCAGGTTTAATACCCCGTTCAGAGGGTCTGGCCGTTATGGTGACCCCTCCCTTATCGGTGAACTTGATGGCATTGGATAAGAGGTTTATGAGAATCTGTTTAATCATATCCTCATCCCCATAGACTAAACGTAGACCCTCATAAAGATGATCAGTAAGGGTGAGGCCCTTTTCTTTTATGAGAGGTTCAAAGGTAGGAATGACAGACTCGATGAGCCATTTCAGGTCGAGCTCCTTTGCTTCTAGTTTTATTTTCCCTGACTCTATCTTGGATATATCGAGGATGTCATTTATCAGTTGCAGGAGATATTTCGAATTAGAAGCGATCCTCTGGAGGCTCTTTTCCTGTTCTTCATTAATAGGGCCATCAACCCCGTCTACTAACAGGTCTGCATAACCGATGATAGCGTTCATGGGCGTGCGGAGTTCATGAGACATATTGGCCAGGAAAGTCGATTTTAGTTTATCCAGCTCCCTGAGCTGCCTGTTAGCCCTTTCCAAAAGTGTCATAAGCCGGGTCCTTTCATCTAATAAGGCAGTCTTTCTCTTGATCTCTTCCTCTAATTTTCTACTGGCGGAGGAGACGCTTTCGACCATATAGTTGAAGGTCTGGCTGAGGACTCCAATTTCATCCTCTGTCTTTATATCTATGGGAACGGACATATCTCCCTCTGCAAACCTGTGTGCCTTCTCAGCCAAATTCTCCACGGGACGTCTTATAAATTTGTTCACTACGAGATAAATTATGATGATTGTGATAGGTATGCCAAAGAAAATTAATATCAAAGTTCGGTTTCGCTGGGCGCCAACAGTCTCATAAACCCTTTCAGCGCTTATCCTTATTGCCATACTACCGATGACCTTTCTGGAAGAGCCGTGGCAGTGATGGCACTCCTTTGCATTTAAAATAGGATAGAAATGAACCAAATACCTTTCCCCTGAGACCTCATCCTCAAACGGACTCTCTGGTTCAATTCCGGTCTTCAAAATCTCGTCTAAGCTCTGGAGAGCGGCCTCGTTATGAATGGAAGCTGCTATCCTGGTTTCTACCTTATCCTTATGAGTGGAATAGATTATCTCCTGATCGAAATTACAGATAAATACCTCAATATCTTTAGCCGTTTCCCTGATATCTAATAATTCTCTTTTAATACCCTCAGCGTTTCCTACCGCCATGGGATACTTTATCCCTGCATAGGTCGAGGAGGCCATGTCCCGAGCTACCATGTTCATCAGCTCTAGCCTGTCTCTGGTCCCGAAGTAGATTCGTACAATGATTTCGATTCCCATAATCAGAACTATAGTGATTAGTATTGCAACCAGTAGCTTGTTAGCCAGACGCTTTTTCAGAAAACCAGTCATCCCTATCTCCTAATTTCTGTTACCTTCAGCCCCTAACCCGGACAATGCGAAAAATACGAAATCCGAATATTGAAATTCGAAACAATGACCAAATCTCTAAGGTTCAAATGACCGAAACGTAAGAAATCATATTCCAGGGAAAACTGCAGTGTTTTGAACATTTCGAAATTCGAGTTTTGAATTTGTTTGCGGCTGACGCCTTGAGAACATCACGGATTTCGAAATTCGATATTCGGATTTATTCTGTAATACAAAAGGCTTGCCGTATATAGCAAAAAATGTTCTGCCAGAAAAAACACGAATTCTATGACCAACGTACTAATGCGCGCCCCCGTGAATCAAGGGTTTGTATCTGAAGGCCCTCACCCTTTCCGAGGTGTGACAGACCTCACAGTCTTCTGCGGTCAAACGCCTCTTTATAAAGGAGGGATCCTTTTCCTTTACATGAAACTCCCCAGGACCATGACATACCTCACAGCCAGCATTTTTCAAATGGGGCGTCTTTTCCAGACTTACGAAACCACCCGGTTTGCCATAGCCGGTCGTATGGCAGTAATAGCAACCTTGAATCTCCTCTTCCGTCAGCTCTTTCTTAACCCTCTCAATGCTCTTAAAAGATGTGCTCTTTTTTGCATGGGTCACAAAGCTTTTATATTCCTTCTCATGACAGGTCTTACATGCCAATGAGCCGATATATTTGGGTATCCCTTTGGTTTCGGCAAGGCTGAAAGACAGGTTTATAGAAACAAGAAAGATGGTGATAAAGGCAGATAATATATACTTGGTTGAAGATTTTGAAAAATCGACCATCGGTATAACCTCCGATTGAGATTCCATTCAGATTTATCATATTTTTTCTTGTTTGCGTGAAAAATTTCAATAATTTTCGACAAAAATGCCCCATCAATACAATTTGTGCTGAAGCAGTCGGTTTGAAGCGGTAAGATCATGGGAGCTGAAAGCTCAAAGCTGAAAGTGCAGGGAAGTTTCTTGAGCTACATCACTAATCCAGAGTTTTCTTTATAACGAACCCGGAACTCTTCCTCAGAGAAACTGTGATCCTGGGTACCATAGCATTCCACGGCGTAACTGGCGCAGGTTGCACCCATGTGGGCAGCGTCCGGAAGGCTTTTTCCCATAACAAGCCCCTTGATCAGGCCTGCCCGATAGGCATCTCCCGCCCCCGTGGGATCCAGTACTCTAGAAACGGGGGCAGCAGGGATTTTGACTTCCTCATCGGGTGTGCAAAGAAGAGAACCGTCTTCACCAAGGGTCGTAATGACGGCCCCAGTGCGTTGAAGAAGTTGGGTTTTTTCCAGCCCCGTGGCCCGCATAGTCATCTCCAACTCGTAGTCGTTGGAGATCAAGAGGCTGGAGCCCGTGAGCATGTCTGCCAATTGATCTCCTGACAAGGCCGTGATGGACTGGCCGGGATCGAAGATATAGGCGATTTTTTTTTCTTTGCATGTGGCGGTGTATGTGATCATGTCTTCAATGTTTCCGGCGGCCACAATGGCCAGCGCCTTCTGAGGGTTTACACCGTCAAATCTGAACAGGGAAGGGTATTTCATCGCCCCTGGGTTAAACCCGGTGATTTGATTGTCGGCCTGATCCGTGGTGATATAGGCCCCGGCAGTGAATTCCTCTGTAATCCTCCGGATTGGTTGCAAGGAAATCTCATGCTTTAGCAGCCAGGCTTCATATCTGTCAAAGTCCTTGCCGGCTGTGGCCAAAATCAGGGGCCGCTCTCCCAGCAACGCCAGGCTGTATGCGATGTTGCCGGCTGTGCCGCCGAATTTTTCCTTCAGGTCGTTAACAGTAAAACAGACATTGAGGACATGGATTTTATCGGGCAAGATGTGATCCGCAAACCTTCCCGGAAAGTCCATAATGCGGTCATAGGCCAACGATCCGGAGACAAATATCTGCATATGAAGACTCCTTTTGCGGTTTTCTGACCTACTCGAGAGGAAGAGATACAGTGATTCTCAACAGATTGTCGTCTTCTTTGTTCACATTGATAATTCCCCCGTGCTTGTGGATAAGCACCGTGCAAATGGGCAGATCCATGATGTTTTCACCCGAAACGCCTTTTGGGAAGGGATAGTCTACCACAAAGGGATAGAAAAACTGCTCGATGTCATCATCTGAAATATAACCAACCCTGTAAGCCAGGTTCACTGTCGCATATCCGCCGTTTTTTCCTGTAGCTACTTGAACTTCACCCTTTCCCTGCATTCGATAGAAGGCGTTTTCCAGAAGATTGATCAGGACTTTTTCAAACAGATCACAGTCGAGCTTTATCATGGGAAGGCTGTCATCCATGTCCAAATTCACGGAGAAATCTTCTTTTGGAAATTCAGCCTTTATCCTTTCAACAGCATTGCTCACAACTTGATTGATGCGACAGGCCCGCAATTGAATCGATTTGGGTTCAATGTAGGCTGTGATCATCTTCAATATTTTTTCAAGTCTCTTGACTTCTTCTACGATCAACTCGCCCTTTTTCCTTCTTGGATCTGATGGTTCGTAGGATTTGAGCAAACGTCTGGTCAGTCCGCCTATAGAAGTCAGGGGGTTCCGGATCTCATGGGCCAGACGGGCCGAAACCGCGCTCAGGGTTTCGAGTTCTTCGGTCTGCACGATCTTTTCCTGGAGTTCTTTACGTGCCGTAACATCCATGATGATGCCGTCCATCCTTATCAGCTCATTCTCATCGTCGAATACGGGAACAGCATAGTCAACGACGTAGACAATATGGCCGTCTTTGTGAACCATTCTGTATTCAACTCGGAACTCCTTGCCCTCCCTCAAACATTCATCAAAATGGGCAACGACGCGGGCCCTGTCGTGTGGGTGGATGTAATCGGCCCATATTTCGTGATGACCGCCCAAGTCCTGTGGCCCCACGCCGATGGTCTCTTCAACAAACCTGTTTAAGAACATGGTTGTTCCATCGGCCAAGACGAAATAAACAATAAGGGGCACGTTTTCAACCAGGGTTCTGTATGTCTGTTCGGATTCCTTGAGGGTACGGGTCCGCTCTTCCACCATCAACTCAAGATTTTCGGCATAATCCTTGATTGTTCGCCGTGATTCTTCTAACGAGGTTAACATATCATTGATGGCGCGAGCCATGATTCCCAGTTCATCAGCGCTCTTGACTGCGATTTTGGCATCACGCTGCCCGGCCGCGATTTCCTCTGCGGCGTCCACAACCTTTTCAATGCGCTTTGTAAAAAACAGTGATATGAGCCAGACAAAGGATATGGAGAAGACAAGACCTATAAGGCCGATGATTACGGCAATCGTGCCATATCGCTTAAGAAGGGCCAGTGTGGGAGTTCGATCCACGGTAATCTCCACCACCGCAACGATCTTGGATGAGAAGTCACGAACCGGCCCTGCGATAATGGCAACATTCCTGCCGTTCCATTTGCCAGTGTGGAATACCACATCTCCAGTATTGAAAACGTGACTGAAGAGTTCAAATGGAAGAAGGCCCCTGGTCATGGTTGAGGCAAGAGCCTTTGGTTTGTTTGAAACAGGTTGCTCTTGCACATAGATGGTCAAATCTGAGCCGAAGTGTTTCTTGAATTCTTGAAGCAGCGGCTCCTCACAAGAAAGCCCGAACTCCACGGTCCCGATCTGATTGCCTTCATAAAAAACCGGGACCACACTTCGTATGCCGAAACCGAAAACCCCCCACTCCAGGCCTCCGACACCAGTGCCGGTTTCTCTCGCCTTATTGATCGTTTGTCTGTAAGCCTCCATCTCTTCTCCGTATCGATCCAGAGCATGGAGGCGGAGGAAAGAGGTGGCGGGCGGCACATGAAAGTGAAATATCTTAATGGCAAAGTCCTCGTGCAATATCTTGAAAGCAGGATGCAGAAGCTCTATCAATCGATTCCGGTCCCTTTTGGCAAAGGCTTCGGCTACATCGGGATTCGTGGATACCAGGTAGGCAAGACTCATGGCCATATTCGTCCTAAAGTCAATTTCGTTCAGAAAATACTGGTAGTTATTTCTCAGGCGTTTTTCTTCGTTTAGGTGAATAAGGTCAGCCTGAAAACGATAGGAAACCACAAAAAGAGCCGTAGCTCCCGTAAAGGCGAGGAAAAGGAATGGAATGACAAGCTTCCACTTAAGGCTAATATTGTGCAGGCGGCTTAGGTTCAATAGCGGCTCCCGGGTGCATTTCCAGTCCCTTTATGCTGATAGAAATTGTAAAACAGGGCAGCCATATTGTCGAGCAGTTTCTCCTTGCTGCATCCTGCTCGATTCATGCCATTTTGTAGTGCCAATGCTAATGGGATCTGCGAAAATGTGCACTAACGAAGCATTATCGCCCAACTATCAAAGAGTCGATTGTATCGTATGATGTACGTGGACTCATCGTCAGCCCGGACCTTGAAATAATCCAAGACCTCTGATCTTTCGTCCAGGTTCGCATCATACCAACGGTCAACGATCTTCATGATTTTATAGGTCTGGCCCGCCCATTCAAAAGACCGGGGAGATTCGTTGGTTTTGTATCCCTCGTAGCAGCTAACCAGAATCCGTTCAAAGGTCTTTGCGCTCCCAGACAGATATCCCACCAGTCCTGAAACTGCATCCTGGATATCGAGAAAGCAGAAGCGATATGCCTCGTATTGGAGCCCGTATGGATCGGCAATACCCCGCCGTCTGGAACCATGTCGACCAAAATGCCTGAGCAACAAGACCCTGCCGGCTGCATCAGGAAAGGATGCCAAAAGATCTTTTTCGTGGGATCGTTCCATAACCAGGACAAGGTCAGACGAAGTCAGAATCTTTTCGGATACGGATTTGGCCGAATGGCGAGAAAGATCAACGTCATACTCAGCAGCAACCCGTTGAGCCAAAGAGGTGGCAGAATTGCCCGGAAGGGCAGACAAACCTGCAGAACCGACCGCAATGCCTTCAAGGCCTTTTTCGCCCAGGAGCTTTTTGGACAGGCCTTCAGCAAAGGGACTTCGACAGATGTTTCCCGTGCACACAAACAAGATGTTTTCTATTTGGGTGACCATGCTGGCGGGCGCTTTGTCGTCTTGAAGTACTGGTCAATGGCTTCGCGCAACGATGTTATGGTCAGCTTGGCGCAATGCTGTTCCTCTGTTGGCAGGCCCCTTAACCAACGGATGATATCTTCGTGGCTCAAGTCATAGGCTTCACTCAATAATTTGCCTTCGGCAAGTTCAGCGCCTACAGAAGCGCAAGCAACGCTATTTGGACACCCATCGGCCACGTAGCGGGCCTGTGCAATGCGTCCATTTTCTATCTTGAGGTATATTTCAATGGTGTCTCCACACGGCCCTTTGACCTTGGCGGAGCCGTCCGCATCCGCAATGGCGCCCCGGTTTTTCGGCCTGAGCCATCGATCGATCACTTCCATGGCAATGGCCTCATGGGCATCGTGTCCCTTGCGACCGCGAAAAAAGCCCTCCACGAACTTCACAAGTTCCGGCGCATGTTTTGCAGGGGTCTTCAGTTTCTTGGCATCTTCGACAACCTCGAGCACGGTTTTGCCTTCATTTAAGGCCGAAATAGTCAGCAGCAAGGCAACCGGCCTTATGCCCCTTTGTCCGTGGATGTACACGGGGTATTTGCCTTCATCGAAAACAGTCTCATAGAACATGCTTAGTTTCTCTTCTGACAATCCGTCCCGTGTCACAGGAAGATGAATATATCTGAGCCCTGCATTCCGGGTCAGTACTGGTTCGTTGGATCCGCTGCTTTCTTCATCGGTTCTCAAATCAACCACTGTCTTGACTCCGCTTCGGGCCAGATCTGTTATCCCGGCCTCATCGGGTATTTGACCAAAAGAAATATTTTCGTTAAATTCAATGATGAACATCTGTCTCCTCCCACCTAACCCGGATAGACCGGAATTGAAGAATTGCGAATTAGGGAATTTAGGAATTAAATGGTACCGCGTATTCCTAATTCCTCAATCCCTCAATTGTTCGTTAGTATCGAAAAACGGTGTATCCCAAATATTCTCTGCCAGAAAAAACGGAATTTTCTGACTAACGGACCAACCAGTACCCTACATTTGTCGATATGTTGTAGTCCATTTACATGAATTGCAAGTGTTTCGCAACCAATTCTTGAACAAGAGCAATAAGAGCAACTGTTCTGGGTTGTAATTGCTGTCTTGACCTTCCGTCAGGTACTCTGATATGTTTCAAGAGGACTCAGAGGTTCTTGCGCAGACGTGTCGCTTCAGATTCTGCTTGAAAGGGTTCCAGGGACAAAATGAGAAAATGCATAGAGTGCGGCAAGACATTTGGCACATCTAAGAGATGTCAATTGTGCGGAAAGGAGGTTAACGCCGAAACCGGCAACGATTTGAATTTCTGTATCTTGTGTCACAGGTGTCTAGCAGCTATTGAAGAAGGCCTTGATTTGAAGGAATACAAAAGGCACAAGAAGCAAAGAATGAAGAGGTGTGCAGATTGTATCTCCCCACGCCTTCCAGCTAGTTGACAAACAGTCTTTAATGCATAGATTAATGGGGCTGTTGAATAAACCCTAAGTCAGGGAGGACGAGATGTTTCAAGTTACCGAAAACGCAAGTGCAATCATAAAGGATTTTTTTAGGGACAAGGAAGAGGCCCCCTCCATCAGAATCATGTTGAATCATGGCGGGTGAGGCGGCCCTTCTTTGGGCATGGCTCTGGACGGGCCTCAAGAAGATGATGAAACTTTCAATGATAACGGTATTACCTACGTTATAAATATTCAGTTGTTTCAGCAGGTAAAACCTGTCAACGTGGACTACATTGACACGCCCATGGGAGCCGGGTTTAAGATCTCTGCGAATCTACCTTCAGGATGTTCGTGCGGGACATCGTGCAGTTACGGAAGTTCGTGCGGTAGTGGATAATAATTGGAGCGGTTAAATTGCGGGATCGAGTCTACACTCATGACAACCACCTTCTATCTGTCAGGAGTGTGGACCCCGCGGAAGACCTCTATTTTGCCCCTGCCTCTTTGGCAAACTGGGTGTCGACAAATTTCTCCAGATCGATCTTGCTCTTCATGATGTTCATCTCGTCAAACATGTAATCCTGAATCTTCGCAAGATCCTCTATAACCGGGAATAGTTCTCCGGTGGTGATACGATCCTTTGGCTCGGTGAGAACACGCTCCACAACCGCTTTGTCCTGACCAAGAAAGCTTGCGCCGATCACGGCGGCGGCTGAGGGTTTGGCGTCAATGGCTATTCCGGACTTCACCAGACTATTGGTCAACTCCTGGACGGCATCGGGATGCTTGCCTACGATTTCATCCCTGACAACAAATACACAGCAAGGGTGGTTCGGCCAGAGGTCCTTGGAAAGGTAGAATTCCTCTCCGTACCCAGCGGCTATGGCCTGAGACCCAATCGGTTCGGCAACAATGAAACCCGCGATTTCTCCGTCTTCATCATTTTTAAGGGCATCCGGCATCATCATCGGCGCCATCACCTCCAGAAAGACATCAACTCCGGGTTCGCCGCTTCTTCCCGGCTTCAGGCCTTTTTCGGTAAGGAGTCTGTGGAAAAGCATATTATGGACCGACAACTGATAGGGGATGAGAACAAATTTTCCCGCAAAGTCTTCAATCTTTTCGATGTTGGCCGTCTTGCTCTTGACGAGAACGCTGCCGGCCTTGTGTGTGAAGAGGATCAACTTGATCTCCACGCCGGCCTTAACCAGATCCATGGCTGTCGGGGCCAGAATAAAAGCTCCTTCAAGGCTCGCGTCTGCCAGGGCGTCTGCCACTTCCATCCACCCAGTCTTGATAACAGTCTCCAAGGAACAGTAATTGAGCGCTTCCTTTCCCTTTTTTATTTTCAGATCGGTCACACCCAGAATGAGATGATCTGTTATCTTGAGATGTCCAACTTTGATGGCTGGTTTATCTGCCATATCTTACCTCCCTGGCTTTAGCCTGCAATATTCGAATTCCTTTCCATGTAACTCCCAACCCGGAGAAGCCGGAACTAAAAAACACTACGACGAAAGCACGAGGAAAGGATTTCCAGAAAAATTTCGTGTCTTCGTACTTTAGGGTTTTGCGTTTAGGAGTATTGGAGTACTCCATCACTTCTTAACCCATTGACCTTGATCAAGACACAGAAAAACATAATATGAATTTGCAGGTCTCGTGCCAAGCGTATCCTCAGGCAATATATCATGTGATTACAGCAAGTTGCCCTATGCTAAAAAAATATGCGATGGTTTTGGAGCTTGCGACTTTGACGCATTGTCACAAATTTGACGGCTTCGCAAAAAGTCCATCTCCCTCCCGCCGTGGCGGGATTCATCTCCGCCCCGTTAAATTCTCGCTATTTGAGACGGCGGAGCCGATCTAACAGGGTGAATCATTGCGGTCCGCCTATATTTGTGCCAAATGGCAATAACTGAGGCGGATTACTGTGCCGAAATCACACTTTCACGGAATTACCAGGACTTTTTGAGAACTTACTTTGCTTAGAGGAATGGTAACTCCTCAGAAAATGGAAATGAGAGAATTTTCATTGTAAAACATTACGTTAAGGCTTACTTTGACGTTATATTGACAGGCACGCATCCGGTGCTGTTGACAGGTTCTCTATTTGGTAGTAAATTAATTAGGCGTTTTCTCACGTCCGGCTTCCCGCCGGGCGAAGCGCTGCTGAACGGCATCCCTCAGGGCCGCGGTGGGATTTTACAAGACACAGTTCATTTACTTCCGGAGAGACAGTGAAAAGACAAAAGAGAATCCTAGTCATTGACGGCGCCCCGGCGAGCCGCGAATCGCTGAAGGATGCTCTGGAGAAAGAGGGTTATGAGGTCGAGACGTCGTCTGACGGTGTGGACACATTGCACAAGGGCCAGGGAGATCTATTGCCTGACCTGATCATTACAGAAATGGTAATGCCTCAGCCTCGGCTGGATGCATTGCAGCTAATTCGAACCCTAAAGGCCTATGACGACACAAAACACATTAGGATAATCATCTGTTCGAGTAAAACATCGCAAGAGGATATCGAAAAAGGCTTGGCTGCAGGCGCTGATCAATACGTTACAAAGCCCTTCCAACTACCTGACATTGTGGCGAGACTAAAGGCGCTTCTTGGAGACGATGCAACAGACAAGGCGTATGAAGCTGACATCGGCCAAAAAGAACCGGGGAGCGCGAAAAAATCGTGGATAGATTTCCGGAGGAGGATGGCGGAAGTTAGTGAGGACAAGAGACGATATCCACGGCTTGAATTCCACTGTCCGGTTAGAGTAGAGGGTGTCAAGGGAGTCAGCCGGGTTACAGACATCAGCATGGGAGGCGTATTTGTCGAACACAAACAACCCTCTTCTTTTACGATAGGACAGACCATTCATCTGGTGATGAAAGTTCCAACCGAGTATGAACCTGTAAAGGTAAGAGCTAAGGTTGTAAATGTTAGGGACAGGGGGATAGGGTTTAAGTTTGTCGATTTGACCAGGAGAAATCAAGAGGTCATTCGTTTTTGCTTCAATACTTTCAAAGACACGATACCTCTCATGTGATATTGCCTCTGGCCATGCCAACAATACCTCCCACGTTCTTCACGCTTAGGGCTCGCGCAAAAATAACTTCACATTTTGGCATCTCAGCTTCAGCCCATCTTTGACCGATGCCTCATTCGCAAACTCCTCGAAATAGCTAGCTATTCCTGCGGTTTTGCTCAATCGGATCGGCCAAATCTGAACCAAATCTGAGCGCCAACTCTGCGAATTTATTCTTGCGCGAGCCCTTACATCAGCTTCATTACGATTTCATATACGCAGGCAACGGCCTCACTCGACTGATCCAGCTTGGTCAGGGGGACCATGTCAGAGACCGACTTGTCTATCTGTTCATCATAGACCACGCTTCCGGGATCGCTTGGGTGTACCATTAGGTACTTTTCAGCAACAAGTCGTATGATACGACTGGCGTTCTTGTCTTTGGGGGTCCTGATCATATTGGCAATGACTGCCGGCCGGATTTTCTCAATCTCTTCTTGCAGGCCCTCTACGACACCCGTGCCGTCGGAGTCCTGAACCACCTGAAAGAGCTCTTTGATTGTTCGCACCTTGAGCTCATTCTTTGGATTCATGGCAGTCTTGACAAGGGCCTGAACAGATGGCTCCCGGCGTGAAAGTTGGCTTAGCCTCCTGTAAACCGCATTTCGAACAAATGCGTAGGCATTCTGGATCGATGTGGGTTGAGGAGTCAAAACAGCAATTTTCTGGTGGGAAACAAGAAAAAAGTCCAGGACATTAAAAGAAGACCCACCTCCAAGATCAAGTACAACATAGTCTGCATCCAGCCTGAACAAGCCCTGCACGATCTTCACTTTCTGGACAAACTGGGGGTTTGCCAGAGAGAGAATTCCTCCTGCTCCGCTGATTAGCCGAAGGTTTTCCGCCTCTGTGTTGACACAAATATCTTCCAGTGAAGCATATTTCCTCGTGACAAAATCGTTCAGTGTGCGAGTGGGGTTCTTGATCCCCAAAAGGGTGTGAAGATTCGCCCCACCCAGATCGGTGTCCACAAGGACGGTGCGTTTGTCCATCCGAGACAACCAAAAGGCCATAAGGGTGGATATGACGCTCTTGCCCGCTCCGCCCTTTCCTCCACCAACGGCCCACAACTTCGGAGCTGATTTGCGTTTGGCTTTCTGTTTTCCTCTCACTTGATACCTTTCAGTTTAGCCGCAAAAACCCTCGGAGAACCTCCTAGTGCTTCATATAGGACTCCCATAGGCTCCAGATCAGATTCTGCTCCCCCTCACTTCCAAAACAGTAATCATCCAGCGCCGCCCGGTTATCATCGCTCATCTCCTTGAACTGGACGCCCACTACAATACTCGTTTCCCCTTCCTGAGGCACCTCTTTACTCCAGACAACCGTGCCCAAGATATTGAGATTGGCAACTGCCTTGGGCAAATTCATCTCGACCTTGACGTTTTTTCCCAACAATCCTGCAGGATGTCCAGTTCGGTACTTCGCGCCCAAAACAAGACAGGCCCCACCTGAGGAGATATCCTCGGTGATCCCATCCACAACCAAAGGGCTTTTGTCAGGCTCTTGCGGAAAAATTTTCAGTCTCACTTTTGTTGGCAGTTTATGTCTGACCGTCTTTCGTACGGTTCTGGGGGGCTCTTTTTCCCGTGATTCCGAACGAGTCCCATAAAGACCCTTTACCAGAAGTTCAACATTGGGATACTTGTTGCAGACCCTTCTCAGCCTTTCTTTTGAAATCTTGACCAACTCAACGCGAGTAATCGTCTCAACATCTGATTGAGATACTGCTTGTTGATCAAAGGGGTAAACGTCACCGAAGAAATCGTTTTCCACCAGATCGGCGGTCGATTTTTCAGCCCCCCATTTTCCTTCTGCCAATGCCCGAAAGGTTGTCTCTTTCAAGGACCCGCACACGACAAAATAGATATCATTTTCCGGGTCCCCAGATTTTTTGACGATCTTCCCAGCAGGCAGGCGGACTCGCACCATGTTGACCATAAAGGCAACGATCTCAGGATAGGCCATTCGGGTTAGAAAATTCTCTAAGGAGCCCTCTTGGACTTCCGCTCTGCGAAGGTCTGAATAGAAGGCCCGACCTTCCTGATGGGAGGGCTGAACGATACGCCACTCCAGGATCTTTGACACAATAGCCTGCAGCATCATGCCCAAATCGATAAAGAGCCGGGTGGCCTTCCTGTAGGCATTGACGGCGGCATCAATAGACTTCTTTTGGGCCAGCAAGTCTGCAAAGGCCCGATAGATCCCAGGATCATCGGGGAAGATCTTGGTAACGTTTTCAAATTCTCCAATGGAATCGATCGTCACGGACCCGTCAATAATCCGCTGAACAATGCTACCCTGTGTCTCAAACCGGTCGCCCAACGCTCATTCTCCTCAGTGCTTTTTCCCACCCTTAGTAGATTCCACTATCGTGTCAATACGCTTATTCATTATCTCGCTCTTTCGATGGTAAAGACGCATGATTTCGTAACACGCCTTCATCTTGCTGTCATATTTCAATACCATTTTACTGAGCTGAGCAAGCTGTTTGCTCATGGACTTAACTTGCTTCTGAATATCTTTGAGTGCAACCCCAGGTGCAGATACGGAATTTTCCTGTTTAAGTCCTGTTATGAGCTTTTCGAGGTCATCCTTCTCACCGTCCGAAAGTCCGACACCCAGATCTGTAGTGACTTTTTTCGCTCGGGCTTTCTTTGCTACGGGTTTTTCGGCAGGGGGAGTTTCTGGGGCCACGAGATCTTCAAGCGCGATGACCTCCTCTGCCTCGGGAGCGTCCACTGCAGAGGGTTCTTCTGTTTCTGACTGTCCGGGCGCTTGGGTTTCGACCTGCGTGAGCTCCTCGAGAGCGAGAGCTTTCTCTTCCTCGGCATCATCAACTGAAGCGCCTTTTTCTGCCGCAGGTTTGTCCGCATCAACGGTTTCCACTGCCACAAGCTCTTCAAGGGCAAGGTCTTGCTCTGCCATGGGAGCGCCGGCTGAAGGAAGTTCTTGTATTTCAGCCTCCTCGGTTGCAGGAGTCTGGGCACTCACGAGCTCCTCAAGAGCAAGGGCTTGCTCCGCATCAGCATCGTCAGCTGAAGAACCGTTCTCTACTGCCGGACTTTCCGCTGCCACAAGCTCTTCAAGGGCAAGATCTTCCTCTGCTATGGGAGCGTCGGCTGAAGGGGGTTTCTTTGCCATGTGGACCTCAGGTGTCAGGATTGATCAAACTTCTTTAGCTCTTTTTCAATCTTCTCATCAATAGCAGCCATGCTATCCTCCGCTGTGGAAAGTGGTTCCGAATCTTCTTCAAAATGGTCTGAATCGACTGCGCGCCTTTTCTGTAACAGGATAAAACTCAGCAACGAGATAATAACAAGTGACAAAACAATTAACGCGGCCAGAAGGTACACTTGCAAATGGCTATACTTGGAAGGGCGTGACGGCGACTCATCCTGTGGGACTGCCACGGGGCTTGCCTTCTCTGCCACTGGAGTTGGTGGAGGCACTTTGGGTAGAGCAGGCGATTGTTTTGCGATATCTTGAGAAGGCTTTGCTGAAGGTTCTTGAGTGTCCTCCTGCGTTGGTTTGCTCGCAACCACAGTCGGTTCTGGTTCCAAATCTTTGCCCGCCTTTTTTACAAGAGGCTCCCGATGCTCAGCCTCCGGTTTTCCCTCCCCTGTTGGCGCCAGTGTCTTTGCAGGGGGCTCCTTGGATAAAGATTTAGATAAAGATTCCTCGAACACAACGCCATCAGGCGGTGAGCTCAACCGGTTTACGTCCAAAACAACACGGTCGGGATTGGGAAGTGTGAAAGCCTTGATCTTGAAATAGGGAAAGGAAAGAGCAATATTGGCTGCCAAGCGAGATCCCTGCTGAACGAATTCTATGGCATCAACCCGTTTGGTCGTCTCACTCAATATCTGTTCGGGCAGTGCCGTCGTTGTGTCAACAAAAACCACGGAGAATCTCCCCCTGCCTTTGATCACAGGTTCCTTGAAGACAACAGAGCCCCGAAATTCAAATACGATTCTCGTAAAGGTCTTGTGTTCGCCAATCCTAATATACCTTAGTTCGGCAGCGTCCGCCCACCCAACCTGCAGCAGCCACAAAACCACAAAACCAACGATTGTCAGCCTTACCTTTGTGTTATCATTCATTTCAGTTCAGGAAACCTGGTCTTTTGGGCCAGGTCGCCGACTTCGCCAGCCGCCGTCGGCCATAGCCTATGGCGGAGAGCCCGAAGGCTACGGCCCGCAGCCGGACGGCTGAAAGAGTCATTGGATCTGTTAACAAACTAAGATCAAGGGCAAATATTATTACATACAAGATTCATACCACAGCTTGAACGCTTTGCCAACGATTTCAGCGCGTAGTCCTTTGTCTGCCCGGTCGGCACCCCAAAGACACATTGAAAGATGCAATAACTGCTACCATATTAAATCAATATTACCTATTTGACACCTGTAAAGAAGTCATCGATAATTATTGAGAAAAGTGATGTCGAGTCTGTCGCCGAAAACCGCCATCGCAAGCGCCTCAGTTCAACTATTGAGAGGAAAGGTCGTATGGAAACACTGAATTGCCAGGGGTTGGCCTGTCCCCAGCCGGTGCTCAGGACCAAGCATTTTATTGAATCGAATCAACATCTTTTGGAATTTTCTGTAATTGTGGACAATGCCGCCTCGGCGCAAAATGTTGTCCGTTTTTGCGAAAGCCAGGGTTTCAGCGCCTCTCTTCAGCAGAAGGGCAATGATTTTGAGATCGAGGCTGTCAAGTCTGAGGAAAGCGGCAGCGAATCCATTGAAGAGGATTTAGCTAAATCGGACGAAAAGACCCTGGTGTTGATTCCAAAGGACACCATGGGCTCCGGAGATGATGTGCTGGGTTCAGGGCTCATTCTAAATTTTATCAACACCCTCAACGAAATGGGAGATGCCCTGTGGAGATTGGTTTTCCTCAATAGTGGAGTCAAACTGACGATTGAGGGGGCCGAGACCTTGCCTGCCATACAACAACTGGAGGCCCAGGGCGTGAGCGTTCTTGTATGCGGCACCTGCCTGACGCATTTCAACCTGCTGGAGCAAAAGAGGGTGGGCGAGACCACGAATATGCTTGATATTGTTACAAGCTTCCAGCTTGCCGACAAGGTGATCAGCGTGTGACGTATCTGGCCAATTACCTTTGTGTAGGTTGGGCAACGCCCACCGACCACAGTGATACACGGTAACCGTTCACGGAGTGTTGGAGTAATGGAGTGACGGAGTAATGCCATATTCTGAGCTGCGAAGCCGCGTTGTATAAAATCGCGAAGGGATTTTATATGGAGAAGAGTATGAGTGCATCGTGGGGGAGGAATCCTGCGTGGGAGAACGGGGCACGCGCAACTTGACTGACAACTCCGGAAGCTCTGTGGATGAACTCATGGAGGTGATTGTGAATCGTTATTTCAAGGTGGATTGTGCCATCTTCACGCCCAACCCCGATCGCCTTGACCATATTCTTGAGATGTTTGAGCAATATCAAGCCGACGGTGTCATTCATTATTGTCTACAATTCTGCCAACCCTATCTCATGGAATCCATGCCTGTGGAAAAGGCCCTTGAGGCCAAGAATATCCCCACGCTTCGTATTGAGACCGATTACAGCCTGGAGGATGTGGGGCAGCTCAAGACCAGGGTGGAAGCCTTTATCGAAATGGTGAAATAGGGGAGCACTTTTCGGATGCGACTTGCCGGCATCGACATCGGTTCCCGATCCATTGAACTGGTAGTTTTGAACAAAAGAGGGATTGTTGTCAGCAAGCAGGCGGATTCTGGCGTTGACCCCATGACCTGGGCCAAGGCGCTTCTGGAGGGGGTTGGCTTCGACCGGATCATGGCCACGGGTTACGGCCGCCACCTCTTTGAGCTTTCCTTTGATGCGCCAACGGTTACGGAGATTAAGGCCTATGCCGTGGGGGCTCGAGCTCTGTTCCCTGGCGTTCGCACAATACTCGACATCGGGGGCCAGGATTCCAAGGCCATTGCCGTTAATGATGGAGACAGAGTAGCCAAATTCGAGATGAACGACCGGTGTGCCGCAGGAACCGGCAAGTTTCTCGAAATCATGGCGAATACCCTCGGCTATACACTGGATGAGTTTGGCCCAGACGCCCTTAAGGCCAAAAAGGATATCCAGATGAGCAACATGTGCACCGTGTTTGCGGAATCCGAGGTGACTTCTCTTCTTGCCAAAGGGGAAGACCGTCAAGACATTGCCATGGGTTTGCACAGGTCTGTGGTGCGCCGAGCTGCTGGCATGCTCAAAAGGGTCTCTGTAACGCTATTAACGGTTTTCTGACCACAATAAAGGGGGTGATGGTGATTTAATCTGAACTTTTTACTCAGATGTCACTCATTTTCTAGTTGAGACACATTTTAGGGACAGGAGGAATGAGCATGAAGAAAGTAGCGGTATTAGCCAAAGTGATGATTGTGTTATTCTGTGTTTGTGGAATGGTGAACCCTTCTTGGGCCGGAATCAAGATGGAAATCGATGAACAGACAAAAGGAGAGGTCGGCATCTGGATGCAGACTTGGTTTCAGCACGTTGAGGATGGCAAGAGTGGCAGTAACGAAGATTTGAACGATTTCATTCTACGTCGCGCCTATATGTATCTGAAGGGTCAGGTAACAGAGCATGTTGGCTTTTTCACCCATATTGCTTCAGATAAAATCGGCCAAGAGGGATTGGATAGACCTTCGCTTGGACTGGGGAGCGGTGTTGCCTGGCGAGATCTGTGGATTGCATTGAATCTCCATGAGAGCTTCAAGGTTCAAATGGGACGAATGTATGTGCCACTGACCCGCAACTATGGCACAACGTCGACAAAGTGCATGTTGACGATGGATCTCCCTTTTCTACAGGGAGGCTCGCGGGGTGGTATCTTCTATGCTCAGAAGGTGGGTCGAGATGACAGCCTGACTATATGGGGCAATCCCTTGGACGGGCTCCTCCAATACCGCCTGATGGTTTCTGAGGGGGTCGAAGGACAAACGACATCATCAGGCACTGTAGTAAGCGATAATCCTGATGACGACCTGCGCTTCGTAGGCAGGGTGTCATTGAGCTTGCTGGATCCTGAGAAGGGCTGGTTCAACAAGGGGACGTACCTTGGGAAGAAAAAGGTCTTGAGCTTCGGCCTCGGCATGGACAGCCAAAAAGATCTTACGTTGAAGGACGTCGTGGACCAGGACAATTTCGTCTGGACCGTTGACGGCTTCTTCGACTACCCCGTGGGAGAGGGTGCGGTGACTGCAGAGGCCGCTTATATCGATATCGACAATTGTACCCAGAATCAGCCGTCGGCCTACACGGCCCTGTCGGCAGGGGACGATGCCAAGAACTGGTACATTAACGCTGGATATCTCCTGCCTGGTTCAATAGGCCCTGGCCGGTTACAGCCGTACGTGCGGTATGAAACAGTGGATGTTGATACAAGGAATGACAGTATAGATTATAAGACCGACTTCTGGAGTGGTGGGCTTAACTATTATCTGAAAGGCCACAACGCCAAGCTAACGGCAGATTACATGCACATTGACCAAGATAAAGAAACTGCTACAAGAGTGGACAGGGACATCTTCACTTTTCAGATTACTGTCGGATTCTAGTTAGTGCCAATCCCGGAACTCCCTGGCTGAGTCGTTACCCATAACTCCCCTCTTCCCAAAAAATGGGGGAGATGTGGGTAGCGGTAGGATTTCAGATCTGCATGAAACTTGTTTTTGTTTGTCCTGAAAACAACAAGGCCTTTGAAACCGATGACTTTGAAGTCATTGAAGACAAAGGAGTCAAGACAGGTGAGAGCGGCGACAAGATTTGGGATGCAAAGGTCCAACTTACTTTAGACTGTCCTTTTTGCGGCAAGAGACACGTTTTTTGTGTCAGCGAACTTCCGTGCCCTTTCACTTGATAAAGGACTCCCTTCCTCAAAGCCTTGTCGCATAAAACTCTCGTTCACGAACAAACAGGTATTTCCCTAGCGCGATCTGCGTGCATGTACGAACTGCGGCAACCGTAGCTCCCACTGGCAATGTCGCTTGGGGAAACTCAATCTATCAGCTTGAATGGTTCGAAGGTGGACGTGACGTAAGGCCTCTTGCGGCTTCCCAGTTGGTGGCCGAGAAGGCATGAGCGATTCGCGTGGTTCAAAATCGTCAGCATCAACTCCTGCCCCCTTAAAAACCCAAGGCAGCCCCTTGCTGCACTCACCTCGTCAAAGGATGTAACATCATCGCGGCGTACAGTGGGACCCACCATGGCCACGGGTACGGGCTCGCCAGAGTGGATCAAAGTAGATATGCTTGGGGTCGAATGGTCTGCGGTAACCACAACCAGCAAGTCATCCCTGCTTTCGGCTGCTTTTACTAGTTCATCCAAGCCCCAATCCAGGGCGCTGATAGCAGCTTCCTTGCCCTTTGGGTCTCCTTTATGGGCGGCCTCATCCGGCGCCTTGGTATGGACATGAATAAAATCATGGGAAGGGTCGGAAAGGCCCAAACGTATGCGCTCTCTGAGGTCTTGACCGGGATCCTTGCCGTCCTTGACGCGGACAAACGTAAGGCCCAACTCATGAGCCAGACCTCCGTATACCGAAGGTGAGGCGATCAGCATGCCGCTCAGGCCCCAACGCTGATCAAAGGGTTCCTGCACAATGCGGCGCCCACAACGTTGCGTGGCCAGGAAGTTTGCGGGAAAGAGATTTCCGGCCTGACGTATCCGGTTTAGATCGTGGTTTGTCAAAACCCTATGAGAGTAAGACAGGTACTCGTTCAATGCTTTTGCCGTCCGCGCAGCCTGATCCGGCTCCGGATTGCCTGAAAGAGAGTAAATACGGGCCATTGGCCGGCCAACAACAATGGGATCAGAATCAGATACATAAGGCGAGACCTGGCCGCTCAGGACAATAATAGCATCGTTGCGGCGAGTCTGATGTAGTTTGAAACTGATACCATGGGCTTCATAGGGTGTGATGGCTGCCAATAGCTGCCCTATCTCTTCTGCATCCCCTTCAATTTCATCACGACCTTGGGAAAGAATCGGCACGCTGTTTTTCCAGGTTACACCCGAGAGGTGGGCCAGGCAAAGAACATCTCTGTCATCAAAGGCTATGCCCTCGCCCACTGCCTCGAGAAGCCCTCGGCCAGGGAAAGTCTCCAGATCATATCCAAAGAGCAGATAATGGGCTGTTTCGCTTGGCAGACATTGTCCGGGCAATGCTGCATGAAAAAGGCCGTTGCCTCCCAAAAGAGCCAACCGGTCCAGATTTGGGGTGGAAGCAGCTTGAAGGGGGGTTTGGTGATTGAGAACCTTATATGATCGATCACCAAGACCGTCTAGAAGAACAAGGATGATTTTCATTCCGTTTTATGACTCAGCCGTGGGATGTGAGGCTTGGTAAGGGCCCCTGACTGCTGAATTTGGCGGGATATTCCGGTTGTGTCAAATATTCGTCTACAACCTTTAGGGTTTGCAATAACCCGTCAGTTTTTCTAACTTCAAGAACCCACCAATCGCAACCAATATCCCGCAGGATGTTGAGACGGTCTTCAATGTCTTCCAGCCGGTCCGGCGGCAAGTGTCCGACACCGGAAATCTCTGTATGATATACGTGAGCGTTCAAGACGCGATCGGAATGAGGTGTGACAAAATCTTCAGCAGTATAGTAGTGACTCCGGACCGATTCGCATGCATGGGCGTGACCGATGTCAAAAGTGACCGCCGCTCCGCTTCCGCGGACCAGCTTCTCAAAAAGATGCGGCTTGCTGGTCCACCCCCAGGTCAGGTTTTCCAGGCAAATTCTCACTCTGCGCTCTGCACCGTATTGAACCAGACGTCGCAGGTTCTCTATGGTCGCTTCCCATGAAAGGGGTTCAGTCGAATCATGGCCGAGACCGATGTGAATCGTCAAATATTTTCCCTGCACCTTAGAAACAAGACGGATGATGCGATGGAAAATGCCTTCAGCCTTTTTTGCCTCCTTGGGGTCGTCGTGGCCCAGGTCTATCTGGTGAAAGGGGCAATGATAACGAACCTCAAACGTGTCAAGGGCCGATAGACTCTGCACCCAATTTGACTCTTCTGCAGGCGTGGCAGGAAGTGCGTCTGCGTCAAACGACCAGTCAATGCCAGAAAAACCGTGACTCAGGGCAAAGCTACGTAGAGTCTCAATGTCTGAAAAAAAGTTACATATGGCCAGTTTCGGTTTCATGGCACTGCTTGTCCCATGAGGATTTACTCCCAATTTTCTAAAAATATTACATTGGATGGGACAATAAAGCAAATAGGAAATATCTATGATAAGCAAAGAGACACAACAGGAAATATCTATGGAAGGAATGAGATGTCTGAACCCGCTTAAACCGTGCCTTTTTTACAGGAGCCCAGAACCTGAGCGGCTATCTCCAGGTGTTTTGGAATATGCCCCTTCGCATACGATTCCATGATCTTCTCGGCACAGGGCCGGGCGAAGGTCTCCATGTAGCTTTGAAGCTGTCGGTTGGTGTCATGCACCCTTCCGTCGCCTAGCCAGTAGTTTTTCGACAAAACGCAGCCCAACTGCTCCTTTCCTTCCTGCCACTCGAATCCGAGGATTTCTGAAATCCGGTCGCCCTCTGCGATATGGCGAAGAGGAAGCAGCAATCGAACACCAAAGCGCCTTGTCATGTCCTGATACATATCCAAGGCTTCGCGAGTCTGGTTTATCTTAATCGATTTGTCATGCCACTCCCGTTCCCCTGATATGATCGGCACACTGCCCAGTTTGAGCGCAAGGGGGATACGGATGCAGTGAAGATAAACATGGCAGCCGACACAGGGGGTGTAAAACCCGTATTTGGAGATTAACTTACTGATGAATCGCCCATTCAGTGCCTGCCAGAAGCGGGGAGAGCCTAAGACGACCAGGTTATGGACTCTGATTTCGGGCAGTCGCCTTGCCAGACGCTCAACGGCTTGTTCCACACTGGCCCACGGCCCATACTCTGTCCCAGTATAGACATAAGTGGGAAGCAGGTCGGTAAAGTCTTCTTCCTCAACGCTTTTTACTGCCGCAGCCACACTGTCCCGGCCTGCTATCTCCACGATGGCCAGACGGGATATTGCCCTGTATTCTTCAATCTTTTCTGAGGAAAGAAGCCATTGCGGAAGATCGATGACACATTCGGGCTTATTCAGGTAGAGATCCCGTAGCCGTGAATCAAAATCGGACATGTCTCTTTTTCCTCAGGCTCCCAAGATATTGTAGGCATATAACGTAACATCGGCAGACTTGCAATAGGAATATGCGATTTATTGCTATAGCTTATTTCGATAATGAATTGCCCTTTGCAGAGCAATGTGCTCCTTCTCTCGGACTACGCGAAATCCCAGAGCTTTGAGCGTTCTTATCACCTGCCGTTTTGGAGCATCGACGGGAAAGCTTGCCATCAGGCTTCTACTCGTGCCTCTCAGAACAGTTGCGGAGCAGCATTAACCTCGAGATATGACACAACACTGTGGCGGGAGAATTGTTTCTTTGGGTGAGGATCTACAGATGCAATCTTTATCGGTAGAATCCTGACCCTGTTGGCTGAGTCCGGTGAAATCTATATTTTTTCTGGAATGCGGTGTGATTGCAGAACTATTTACTGTGGTCTGCTGTTGGGTCTTACCATTGACCCACAAGATGTGGGACGTTCTATCTTCGGATGGCGTGCACACGATTCGGGGGTCTGGCTAGAACTCAGGAAGCTCCTTTGTTAAGAACCCACTTCTCAAGCATCTCAAACACAAGCTCTCTTTTGACCGGCTTTGGAATATAATCGTCCATGCCTGCTTCAAGA
>JAFGFW010000031.1 GCA_016930875.1 Deltaproteobacteria bacterium
AAGACACCATCTGTGATGCGAGTGAACCCTGTTATGCGCAGAATTCCGTTGCCAAGATCTACGGCTGGGGTTTCGGCCCGACGCAAGGCAACGGCCACGTCTATATCGGCACAGGCCCCATGTATGCGGCTGATACCGGTCTTGAGCTGACCAGGCTTGCATGGACCAGCCTTCTGATCAAGGCTGCCATTGATGTGCCTGCGGGCGCAAAGGGTCTGCAGCTTTATATCTGGGTGGAAAAAGACGGTGTCAAGACAGATGCCTCTTACGGCTATCCAGGGGTATTCATCTTGAATCAGGAGACTTGCAACTAGGAACATGGCAGGGAGGGGGCTTCCCCTCCTTGCTATGAATAACTCAAGGAGAACAACCTCTATTCCGAAAGGAGGGAATGGAACAATGAAGATAACCAGAAGGCAATTTTTGCAGTACTGCACAGCCTCTGCCGCAGCACTGGGCCTGAGCCAGCTGGACCTGCTGAAGCTGGAGAAGGCCTTGGCTGCCAATGTTTGCGGCTGCGAAGACTTTGAGGTACCCCATGTGATCTGGATGCAGGGACAGTCCTGTGGGGGCTGTACCCTGAGCATCCTGAATCGCATGCAGACAGACTACCCGCCCGCACTGTTGTCAGACACAAGCTGGAACTGGACACCCACGGCGCTGGATGGCACAACTGCGTCTCCCGGCGCCCCTGTACAGGACGTTGTGGACCTGCTTGTGGGCGATGCCGTGGGGGCTTTGACCGGGGGCGTGAGACCCGGTTGGGCGCCTTTTCCCAACGGCTACATCAATCTGGACTACCAGAGCGAGGTGATGGCCGCTGCCGGGGACTTGATTACGGACCATGTAGAGTGTCTGGAGGATAATACGCCCTTTTTCCTGGCACTTTCAGGGGCGATCCCGCTCATGGATCCCCATTATAAAGCAACGCAGCCGACAGTTGCCCGTCAACCCTATTCGGTGGCCGGAAGTTTTGACACGGGCGACGGAAACGGAAAGATGGAGCGCAGCATCGCCGAGGTGGTGGAATGGCTGGCTACCAGTCCCAACTGTCTCGGTTTTGTCTGTTTCGGGACGTGCGCGTCCTTTGGCGGCATTCCGGCAGCCAAGGGGACTAGGTGCGCTTCCACCGGCGGATATAACTTCCTGGTCAACTACAGGGGTTACGATGGAACAGGCGGCAAGGCGGATCTAAGGGGCAAGATTGTCAATTGCCCGGGCTGCGCACCGCATCCGGACTGGATGATCTATCCGCTTGCCTATTATATCCTGACGTCGAGCCTGCCGGCCCTGGACACGACAGAGGTGCCGGACCGCGTATGGCTCGGAGACAACCAGGTATTTACAAGGTATATCAGGAAGAATACCCCCAGGGATATTTACACCGGGGATAAGGGCTATTCAACCTTCTGTGAGGTGTGCCCCAAGTTTCACCCCACCAACCTTTGCACCGATCTCGGTGCAGGGCCCGGAAATGGTGACGGCACGAGCCAAAAAGAATTCTGTACAAGAGAACAGGGCTGCAACGGCCCGTATGCCAGCCCGGATTGCCCGACGCGCAGATGGAACAACTTCGACGACCATCAGCCCAACCAGTGGTGTGTGGGCTCAGGTCTCGGTTCCGCCACGCCCAATCACTCGGGAGCCAACTATGTGTGTCAGGGCTGCGCGGAGGTCGATTTCCCGGATGGCCGGTCACCTTTCTTTGAACCTGATAAGAACAACTTCTCATAAGAATGCTTGAAAAGGAGGTGTATACAGATGGCAAGTATTAATATAGATCCTGTTAATCGAATCGAAGGACATCAGAAGTGGGAAGTGGAGGTCGATATTAACGGCCGTTCAACGAGCGCCAAAGTTCGCGGCATGATGTTTCGCGGCTGGGAGAAAATTCTCGTCGGCCGTGATCCGAGAGATGCCATCATCATTTGCGGCCGCATCTGAGGCGTCTGACTAGTCAGCCATGGATTGGCGGCCGCCAAGAACGTTGGATTTGCTTATGGTTTTAATGTCCATGATGAAGATGCCACCATTCACGCCAGCAGGCCTGATACCGATGACATCCCTGAAGCGGGTCATCTGGTTCGGGACATCATCTACGGGTCAAACTTCGTGGCATCCCATATTGTTCACTTCTATCACTTGGCTGCGCTCGACTTTGTGGACGCGTCCCAAGATGGTCTGGGCCTGAACAAGGGGCCGTTGTGCCCCAGGTATGGGCCGACGCCCGGGGCTGTGGACTACGGGTACTACTATCGGTTCGGTACCCTTGTCACGAAGTTTTTGACAGCCAAGTACGTGCTCGCTTTGCAATTCCGCCGCATGTGCAACCAGATCGGCGGTCTCTGGGGCGGCAGGGCTCCCTTTATCCAGGGCCTCACCCCAGGGGGCGCTTCACCCTCGGTGAGCCAGGAGGCCATTGACAAGACCAGGGAGCTGCTCTATGAAGGCGGCGTCGGCGGGACACCCACGGCGCCCGCTGCCGGTACGATTTTGGCGTTCATCGGTACGCCCTTTGACTTTGCCAACTACGTGGGCAACACGACGGTATTGGATTTTAGCAATCTTCCGATCGTGGGGACGACCACGGATCCAGCTACCCCGTTCGCCGGCTCCCATTTGTTCGATGTAGTGGCAGCGGCGAGTTTTTATCCCGAATACTTCTGGCTCGGAAACGCCTATGAGCGGTTCCTGGCCTACGGTGTGTTTGAAAAGGGCGATCTTGCCAACGCCATCGGCGACAACCGCTTGCTCAGCCGGGGCCGCAAGAACACTGGCGCCAAGTACTCCAACCAGACGGGCGTGCTTCCGGCCACATTTTCCGGTCCCAAGCCCGCCGAGTGGCAGCCGGCACTGCAGCAAAACGTATTGGAGAATATAGAAAGCAGTCACTACCTGTACAATGGTGGCAAGGGCGGGTGGAAGCAGCCACTTCAGGGTGAAACGACTCCTGAGCCCAGAAGGATCCCGAATCCGCAAATCGGGGACCCAGCCTATCCGGATAAGGGAGCCTATTCGTGGATCAAGTCGCCACGGTACAAGGACACTGCGGATGGCTTAGGGCCTGCGGTGCCCTATGAGGCGGGTCCGCTGGCCCGGATGCAGGTGAACGGCGATTACTATGCCGGCATCCTGTACGATCTTGGGGCCATGGGAACCAGTGCCGCATTGCCGTTCACTAATGGGGTCACCATACCGCTTGGACCTTTTGCCGGTGTGCCGCTGCCTCAGTACGGCGCCCCCGGTCCCAACCTGGGCGCCATCTTTACCGGGATGGGTACCATGCCCGACCTCGGTCCTGCGGGCTACAACCTGACCTACACCGGCGGCTCTTGCCTGGACCGCTACGCGGCCAGGCAGCTTGAGTGCTGGAAGGTGGCCAACGCCATGGTGGGCTGGCTGAACAGACTTGAAGCCCAAGTCGGCGCGGAAACCAGCACCACGCGCGACGGCGGCGGTGCGGACAAGTACTATTCCAGCTCCTACGGCTGGACCGAGGCGCCCCGCGGGGCTTTGGGCCACTGGATGAAGACCAACATGAGCACCGGTAAGATCGAAAATTACCAGTGCGTGGTCCCGTCCACATGGAATGCGTCTCCGCGGGATTCGTTTGGTGTTCCCGGGCCGGCTGAAAAGGCCATGGAAGATGTGTTTGTCAAGGACACCGACCATCCGCTGGAGATTCTCAGGGTGTCACACTCCTGGGATTTCTGTACGGCCTGTGCGGTCCATCTGGTAAAGAAGAATGGCCGCGGGAAGACCGAGGAAAAAACGATCTACATTGATCCTGCCCCTACTTGTGGGTAACTAGAGGCCTACCTCTAACAAGGGAGGGGGGCTTGTCCCCCCTCCCTCACTCTTCTTATGTCGATATCATCTCCCAAGAAACCCATCCTTATCCTCGGCGTTGGAAACACCCTTTTGAAAGATGAAGGTGTCGGCGTCCATGTGGCAAGGCGTCTTCAGAATATGGATCTTCCGGAAAACGTGGAAGTACTCGAAGGAGGCGTCCTGGGCCTGGACCTTCTGGACCATCTGGAAGAGAGAGAAAAGGTGGTGGTGGTCGATGCCGTCGATGGCGGCGACGATCCGGGCACGATCCATCGCCTCACCAGGGCGGATATCGAGTCAGGTAAAACCAGGTGTCATATGTCCCTTCACGAAATCGACCTGCCGCAGGTCTTTGCCACAGCGGATTTGATGGGCCTTAAGGTAGATCCCATCATTATCGGTATTGAGCCCAAGGACATGGATTTGGGTTACGATGAAATGACCCCCGAGGTCGAGGCAGCCATCCCCAGGGTAATTGAGCTGGTGTTGAAAGAGATTGGTTGAATGAGTTAACCGCAGACGGCCGCAGACCCCGCTTAAATGGCTTCGCATTTAACAGGGCATGCTCCTCCCCCGGCTGAGTAAGGCTCGCCCTATGGAATCCTCCGACGGGGGTCCGCAGAGCGGAATTCCACGGGGCAAGTCTGGCCGGACAAAACGGGCCAGGCCGCCTGACGGCGAAAAGAAGCGACATGTTGGATGTATGTAAACCTGGCAGATCAGGAAGGTTTCTAATATGCCCGAAGGGCATGACAGTAAATAGCTGGCCATGTCGGCCAGTTATTAGTCTGCGTGCGTCCGCGTGCGTCGGCGGTTAAAGATATCTTTCTTTATAACCGATAACCAATGACAAATGACTGGGAGGTTGTTTTTTATGAAGGCTTTTCGAACCGGAGTGGCATTGATCTTGTGCGCGTTTGTCGTTGTGCTGGCAGGGTGTCGTGATGAGAAGGTGGTCAAGGACAAACCTGTCACGACCGTGGAGCAGCCTGGCAAAGACGTTGTGGCCTTGGTGGGAGACGAACCCATTTTGAAGGCAGATCTTGAGGCCACGTTGGAGGCTATGCCGGCGCGCAAGCGGGAAGCGTTTGCTGTACGAACTGTTTACTATCTTGTGGATACAAAGATCTATTCCGAAGAGGCAAGAAAAATCGGCTTTCAGAAGGACCCTGAAATTCAAAGGGAGCTTGACAAAGCCAGACGAGAGCTGCTGGCAAGGTCTTTTGTCCAAGAGCGTATTGAGCCGAACATAGAGCCTTCGGACGAAGAGATCAGAGCGTATTATGATGATCACCAGGATCAGTTTGTGGTTCCTGAAGGGATTCTGGTTCAGCAGATTCGGGTGGTTCAGAAAAAGGATGCCGAGCAAGCCATGACGAGGTTAAGAGCCAAAGAGCCTTTCCCGACGGTTGCCAAGCAATGGTCTAAGCTGGTTCGTGCCAAGGACCGAGGCAAGAAGGAGTGGCTTTACAGGAAGAGGATCGACCCGGCACTGGAGAAGGCGGCCTTCAAAGTGGGCATAGGAGCAGTGAGCGATATCATTAAAATGGAAACGGCAAATGAGTACCAGATTGTGAAGGTCCTTGATAAGAGTGAAGAAAATCTAGTGAAATTCGAAGATGTCGAATCCAAAATACGCTTTCGGTTAATGGGGCAAAACAAGAGGCAAATGATTCACGGCTATTATGAAAAGGCGGGTGTTGACAGAAATCCCGGAGAAGGCATCCTGGTTAAAATAGGAGAGGAGGTCTTCAAGGAAGACGCTATCGCCCCTATTGTGGCCAAGGCAAAAGAAGAGGAAAAGGACAAACTCAGGCGGCGTTGGATCCAGTACTTTGTAGACACAACCGTGTTTTCAAGGGAAGCCGAGAAAGTTGGTCTTCAGAATGATCCGAAGATTGCACGGAAGCTTAGGCTAAAAATGGACGATGTTTTGGCAGATGCATACCGAAAAAGGGTTATTGAAGAAAACATCAGGATAACGGATGAGGATATTTCCAAGGAGTACGAAGCCAATATCGATGCGTTCCAGGAACCATTGAGACTGAGGCTGGGCCTCATTGTGGTCGAAACGCCTGATGAGGCAGAAGAAATCCTGAAGAAAATCAAAGGGGGCAAGCCCTTCAGTGTATTAGCGAGGCAGGAATCGATTCATCCTTCATCAAAAAAGGGAGGCGCCATCGACTGGTCCAATAAAGGAGACCTCGATCCAGCCCTTGAAGCCGCAGCCATGAGCCTGAAAAAAGATGAAGTAAGCGACGTCATTAAAACAGACAGAGGGTATGAGCTCATAAAACTCTTGGCTAAACGTGGGGGGCTGAGGCCCCTGGAAGAAGTGAAATCCAGGATCCGGATGGTATTACACAGAAAGAGGATGGAGGAGCAAAGAGAGCAGTACTTCAAGAAGTGGCATGTGAAAATTCTGGAAAAGGCGCCCGAGGTTAAGCAGCCAGAGAGTGCCACGGGCAAAGAGGCTGGGGACTAGGCGGACCAAAACTGTGAAAATATGTTCTCTTTAAAAGATCCCTTGCCGTAAAAAGTTTTCATGCGCCGCCAAAGGGGGCGATGTGCCTGCATGATGTTTTGCGAAGGGGAGACTGCCAAAAGATACGCTGTAACAACAATATGTTAGCGGTAAATGTTGGATCTGCTACCGTATTTGTGACTTCAGGATCCTTCCATATTGAACCTTCCTATTTTCAATTTTCCGACCTGCTGATCAGTAGTGTGAATTCTTTTTCCTAAAAAGGGTATTTTGTTGCACAACCCGTCTTTGACGGGAAATGACGCGTTTTTTGGGCTGAGAAATAATGCATTAATATTAAGTAGTTAAGCTATGTGGCCAGCGACAAAAAAACTCCGGAAAAGGCGAATTGTGGCATACTTCTTGAGTGCAGTAGATAGCTTGAAGGCCTTGTGGAGTTAGACACAGGCTGGACACATCGTGATTGATACATGATACAGATTTGGGGAGATGGGAATTATGTCAAACTATCGTAGACAGTTGCTGGTAGGCCTGCTGAAGCTTTCAGATATGGTCCTATTGTTGAGTGCTCTTGTGTTAACCTCCTGGTATGCCAGCACCTATGTGAATTCCGCAAGCATCGTGGATT
>JAFGFW010000032.1 GCA_016930875.1 Deltaproteobacteria bacterium
AATGTATTTTTTGTCATTCCGGCCCGTCGAGAGCCTCAGGGTCGAACGACGAAAGCCGGAATCCAGTCCGCCGGAGGCGGATCAGGTCGTTGGAACTAATATGGACTCCGGTTTTCACGACTCGACTGAGCTCGTCGAAGTCCGGAGTGACGACTTTTTACGAAGCCGTCAATTTTAGGCATTCATGAGTTTGGGAAGCGGCCGGCCGTCTTCCCCGTTAAGATAACGGGATCTCCGACAAGGGGGCAGACTTAAGCCACCTTCTCTGGGCGTACATATTTACTTTAGGCACTTCATATGTACCAGAAAACTTATCATATACATTTTGTGGGGATCGGCGGGATTGGCATGAGCGGTATGGCGGAGCTTCTTTTGAATCTGAACTATGCAGTGAGCGGTTCTGATCTGAAGTCAACAGATATTACCATGCGTCTGGAACAACTTGGCGGGACTGTATTCAAGGGTCACCGGCCGGAGCACATTGAAGGAGCGGACGTGGTGGTGGTTTCTTCTGCTGTGGGGCCGGAGAATTCTGAATGTGTTGCCGCCAGAAAGGCGATGGTGCCCGTTATCCCCAGGGGAGAGATGCTGGCAGAATTGATGCGGCTCAAATACGGCATCGCTGTGGCCGGAGCCCACGGCAAGACGACAACGACCTGGATTATCGCTTTTGTCCTTGAAAGAGGCGGCCTTGATCCCACGATGGTCATTGGCGGCAAACTCAAGAGCCTTGGAAGCAATGCTCGTTTGGGTCAGGGGGAATTCCTCGTAGCTGAAGCAGACGAAAGCGATGGATCTTTTCTCAGACTGTCGCCCACTATTGCGGTGGTTACCAACATTGATGCCGAACACCTGGACTTTTACGACAATCTGGAAAGAGTCAAAGAGGTCTTTCTGGATTTCATCAACAAGGTTCCCTTCTATGGAATGGCTGTGCTGTGTCTTGACAACGATGGGATTCAAGAGCTGATTCCCAAGCTTGAGAAACGGTTTGTCACGTACGGCCTGACGTCTCAGGCAGATTATCAGGCTAGAGATATAACGTTTGATGGATTAAAGAGCCGATACCGTATGTTTCATGACGGAAAAGCCTTAGGCCTAATAGAGCTGAATCTTCCGGGCCTGCACAATGTATACAACTCCATGGCAAGCATAGCGGTTGGCTTGGAACTCGGGATTTCTTTTGAAATAAGCAAGGCTGCGCTTAATGAGATCGAGGGGGTCCAGCGCAGGCTGGAGGTTAAAGGTTCTACTCAGGGCATCACGGTTGTAGACGACTATGGACATCATCCCACAGAGATAAAGGTGACCCTTGAGGCGGTCCGTCAGTCCTGGCCGGATCACAGGCTTCTGGTAGTATTTCAACCCCATCGGTACTCGCGCACTCAGGCGCTTTTTGATGATTTCACGCGGTCCTTTTACCAGGCAGATAAGTTGGTGGTGCTTCCGATCTATCCTGCCGGCGAGGCTCCCATGGAAGGAATAGATGGCGAAGCCCTTTACGAGGGAATTCGTCTCCATGGCCATAAGGATGTCGTCTTTAAGGACGGTCTGGATGGGGCCCTATCTTATTTGAAAGGCGCTGTCGGCCGAGGGGATATCTTATTGACCTTGGGTGCGGGGGACGTATGGAAAGTGGGAGAGAGATTTCTTGAGCAGTAAGGTTTGGCCCGTTAGCCAGTTGATCCGGTTTTGCCGGTTGTTCGGCAATTGTTGAGTCGTTCGGAACCATCTAACTCATCAACTAATCAACCATGAACAAATCAGATAAAAAGTGGTTCACGGCTCATTTTGGCAGTCAGGTTCTGTTTGACGAACCCATGTCCCGTCATACGACCTTTGGGATCGGAGGGCCTGCTGATGCCATGATTACTGTGAAGACCGATCAAGAGATAACGGCCCTCATAACGTGGGCTAGTGACAGGGGACATGCGTTCATGATTCTTGGCGCCGGAAGCAACCTGTTGGTCCGTGACGGAGGGATTCGAGGTCTTGTGCTCAAGCTTGCCAACGGGTTTAAGAGCATTGAGCAGTCTCCTCAGGCGAGTCCCAACGGGGGCGCCGATGTGAAGGCCGGGGCAGGTGTTTTGGTTTGGCAACTGGGTCGCTACGCCCTTGAGCATGGGCTGGCAGGCCTTAATTTTGCGCTGGGAATTCCTGGAACAGTGGGTGGGGCGTTGCGGATGAACGCAGGGGCCTGGGGGGCATGCATGGCGGATATCACAAACTCCATTTCTCTGCTTAACCCCAATGGCGTTATTGTCACTATAGGCAAGGAGCAACTTCTGTTTTCGTACAGGGGGCTGGAATTGGAAGAAGGCAGTATTATCTTGCGAGGAGAGTTTCAGCTCAGGCGGGCAGATCGGAAGGCCCTTCGAAGGGATGCCCTCCAGATACAGAAGAAGCGGAAGTCCATCCAACCATTGTCCCTGCCAAGCGCTGGGTCCATATTTCGGAATCCGCCCGGGGAAGTGTCCGCTGGAGAGCTGATTGACAAGGCCGGGCTGAAGGGGCTTTGCAAAGGGGGGGCGGAAGTTTCAACAAAACATGCGAATTTTATTGTGAATAAAGGACATGCCAAGGCTTCTGATGTCCTTGCGCTAATGGGGCAGATAAGGGAAACCGTGTTTGATCAGTTTGGAGTTCGCCTGGAGCCGGAGGTAATCATCGTTGGCCAGAAAACGGGTTCGCAAGAACTACTATAAGAACAGCCGGGCAAAAAGAACAGAGCGGATCATAGGGCGTTGTGTTCTGTCCGTGAAGATATTGCTTCTGATGACTGGCATGGGCGGGACAAGCTTGCTCTTTATACTGGCCCACGATGTCCTTACGCAAAGCTCTTACTTCGAAGCTCGGACGATTACCGTGGAGGGGAACAACAGGCTTTCGACAGAGGCGATTCTGAAACAAGGCAAGATTAAACCTCATGATAACATATTAGAGGTGAACCTGAGGGTTCTTCGCGACAGGCTCTTGGCCAATTCCTGGATTGCATCAGTAGACGTGGAGCGACAACTGCCGGATACTATTCACATTCGAGTTAGGGAACGAGTGCCCATTGCCATAGTGGAGCTAAACCGACCTTATTATCTGAGCGAGACTGGCGAGATATTCAAGCATGTTGCACCTTCATCTCAAACAATGGCGCCTGTCGTTACCGGACTTTCACTCTCAGATATTGATCCGAGTGACCCGGGACGCTTTCCCGTATTTAGGGCAGTTATGGAAGTGCTTCATTTGAGCAGGCTTCACGGGAGTATTCTGCCACCCCATTGCCTTCAAAGAATCCATGCTGACCCGGAGATGGGACTGACTCTTTTTGGATTTGAGAACAACATGGCCATCAAGTTCGGTTTTGGGGGCTACGAGTCAAAATTCAATCGACTGCGAGATATGATAACATATCTGAGGCGTGGGGAGCAGTTGTTGAATGTAGGGTACATGGATCTGAATGATTTAGACCGCGTCGTGATTAGACCCTCAAGAGGGGTATCTCTCCTCGGGGTATGCTATCGAAAGGAGACGTGAAAGTGGGGGAAAAAGAAGACCTCATCGTTGGCCTGGACATAGGCACGACAAAGATATGTGCCGTGGTTGGTGAAGTAACTCCTGAAGGGATAGACATCGTGGGGATCGGAACCCATGCATCCGTTGGCCTTCGCAAAGGTGTGGTTGTCAATATCGAATCGACTGTTGATTCCATCCAGAGAGCCATAGAAGAGGCAGAGTTGATGGCCGGCTGTGAGATCAGCTCGGTTTATGCAGGCATTGCCGGGGGCCATATAAAGGGTTTCAACAGCTACGGGATCGTTGCAGTCAAGGGGAACGAGGTCGCTCAAAGGGACATTGATCGCGTAATTGACGCAGCGCGGGCAGTGGCTATTCCCCTGGACCGTGAAGTCATTCACGTGCTTCCCCAGGAGTTTATTGTTGACGAGCAGGATGGAATCCATGACCCCCGTGGTATGTCCGCGGTTCGGCTGGAGGCCAGAATTCACATTGTAACTGGTGCGGTTACTTCGGCCCACAATTTGATCAAGTGTGCCAATCGGGCTGGGCTTGATGTATCCGATATTGTTCTCCAGTCCCTTGCATCGAGTGAAGCTGTGCTGAACAAGGAAGAAAAGGACCTCGGAGGGGCCTTGATTGACTTCGGGGGAGGCACCACGGATCTGGCGATTTTTAGGGGGAAGAGTATCAAACACACGTCGGTGCTGGCCCTGGGCGGAAACAACTTGACCAATGACATATCGGTGGGCCTGAGGACCCCGATGGCAGAGGCTGAAAAGATCAAGATCAAGTATGGCACCTGTCTTCCAAACAGCATAGGCAAAGATGAGACTATTGAGATTGCCGGTGTGGGCGAACGGAAGCCGAGGACCCTGTCCAGACAGATCCTGGCTGAAATCTTAGAACCCAGAGTGGAAGAGATCTTCAGCCTTATCAACAGAGACGTCTATCGGGCCGGGATGGAGGATGTGGTCGCTTCAGGAATTGTGCTTACGGGTGGATCTTCTCTGTTGGAAGGCGTTGTGGAGATAGCAGAATCGGTTTTCAGCCTTCCCGCACGGATCGGAAGACCCATGGGGATAAGAGGCTTGGTGGATGTAGTGAACAATCCCATGTACGCCACAGCCGTTGGGCTGGTCGTATACGGAGCAAGAACCCAGCCCAGAAAAAAGTTCAGGATTCGAGACAGGAATATCTTTAATCGTGTCATGGCTCGGATGAAGAAGTGGTTCAAGGAGATAATCTAAAGGGACAGAAAACAGGAGGTGGGACAATGGTATTCAATTTTGTTGAGAGCGAAAAAACGGCCAAGATTAGGGTGATTGGTGTGGGCGGGGCAGGAGGCAATGCAGTCAACAACATGATTTCATCAAAGCTTCAGGGGGTGAAATTCATCTCAGCCAACACAGATGCCCAGTCCCTTGAAGTCTCAAGGGCAGCGGTGAAGATCCAGATTGGGGAGAAACTGACTGAGGGCCTCGGAGCCGGAGCAGATCCTGAAATCGGCAGGCAGGCAGCTATGGAAAGTGTTGATGCTATCCGCAATGCAGTGGGAAACAGCCACATGGTTTTCATAACTGCCGGCTTGGGCGGGGGCACTGGCACGGGCGCCGCACCCATAGTCGCAGAGGTGAGCAAGGAGTCTGGCTCCCTGACTGTGGCAGTGGTGACAATGCCTTTCAGTTTTGAGGGCAAAAAACGCATGAAGCAGGCCGAAGAGGGTATGAAGGCCCTCAAGAAAGTGGTGGACACAGTTATCACCATTCCCAATGACAGACTTCGGGGTTTAGCATCCAGGAACGCTACCATGATTGAGATGTTCAGGAAGGCCGATGACGTGCTCCTGCACTCGGTAAAAGGGATTACAGACCTCATCATGATGCCCGGCCTTGTAAACCTTGACTTTGCTGATGTGAGGACCACGATGTCCAAAGCAGGGATGGCCCTTATGGGAACAGGGATAGCCAGCGGCGACGACCGCGCAGTTGAGGCAGCCGAAAGAGCCATATCCCACCCGCTTCTGGAGGATGTTTCCATTAGCGGCGCACGGGGCGTATTGATGAACATCACCTGCGGGCCGGATTTGACCATGGCTGAAATGGCGGATGCCTCGGACCGTATCTACAACGAGGCCGGCGATGATGCAGAAATTATCTGGGGCGCAGTGCTGGATGAAAACATAGGGGATGAGCTCCGGGTTACAGTCATTGCCACCGGCATCGAGTCTGAAGAAGAACGCAAGAAGACCAGATTTTCAGGAAAGGTGCGCGACATCACAGAGGCAGACCTTGCACGAGCCGCAAATCTTGACGAACCGACCTTCATCCGAAAGGAAAAAGCAGTGGGCGAAGGAGGTGGAGCCCACTACAGAGGATACCGTGGGATAGTCCTGGATCATGACGACCTGGAAATTCCTACCTTCATGAGAAAAAAAGCAGATTGAGAAGAACCCGTACAGAGTTCCTCTCGGCAGAGACTGGAACCATCAGGAAAGGCTGGCGGGGCAAGGTCTCTGTTGCGCTAATCTATCCCAATCGTTACGAAGTCGGGATGTCAAACCTCGGTTTCCAGGCAGTATACCGCCTCATGAACGATTTGGAGGATGTTGTATGTGAAAGGGCATTCCCTTCTGAAAGAGAAGGGACAGGAAACGGACGACTCCGGTCCCTGGAGTCCAATAGGGCGTTGGCGGACTTTGACATCATCGCCTTTTCCATCTCCTTTGAAAACGATTACCTGAACCTCCTCGCCGTCCTGGCAGAAGCTGGCCTCCCTCTGTTGTCATCAGAGCGAACCCCCCCCCATCCTCTGATCATTGCTGGGGGAGTGACCAGCTTGCTTAATCCTGAACCTATAGCGCCCTTTGTAGATTGCTTCCTGATCGGGGAGGCAGAATCGATCCTGCCGAGCTTTTTTGATATCTTCAGAAAACACTCACAGAAAGAGGCCTTCCTGGAAGCTTTGACCGTGCATGTTCCGGGAACTTATGCCCCAGCTTCATATCATGTTACCTACGAGACCGATGGCACAATTGCACAGTTCCTGCCAAAAGGCGACCTTCCGGTTAAGGTCAGGCGGGTACTTGTCGAGGATCTTTCTCTTTATGACACTTACACCACAGTTCTTACCCCGCACACGACCTTTGACAATACTTGGCTCGTAGAGGTTGCGCGCGGGTGCCCCCACGGATGCCGGTTTTGCGCGGCCGGATATGTGTATCGACCCCCACGGTTCAGAACAGCGGCACAGTTGGGAGGCTCCTTGGACGAGGCGGCGCTCCACGCTGGAAGGGTCGGTCTTCTGGCTGCGGCTTTAACGGATATTCCCTGCCTTGAAGAGCTCTGCCTCAAGGCTATTGCCCACGGTCTCAAGGTTTCTTTCAGTTCCTTGAGAGCGGATCTTCTGAGTCCGGAATTATTGGAGATTGTTAAGCGGACCGGTGCAAAGACAGTCACTATTGCCCCGGATGCGGGCTCAGAACGGATGCGCCGTGTGATTAACAAGGGAATTTCTGAACAGGATGTATTCAAGGCCGTTGAGATGCTTGTTAGGGCTGGCATACCCAACGTTAAGCTCTATTTCATGGTGGGGCTTCCTGGTGAGACTATGGCCGATGTGGAAGCCATCGTGGCTCTATGCAACAAGATCAAACACCGGTTCTTGAAGGCCAGCCAGCCAACGGCAAGGCTTGGCCGCATCATCGTAAGCCTGAGCTGTTTTGTTCCAAAACCTTTTACACCCTTTCAGTGGGTTCCGCTGGAAGGCGTAAAGGATCTCAAAGCCAAAATCAAGCATGTAAAAGACGGCTTGAGGCGGGTCCCCAACATTCGGGTTCATTCAGATCTGCCGAGGTGGGCCTACATACAGGCATTGCTTTCGCGGGGGGATCGGCGCACTGCAGAATTACTGGTGGCAGCCCACAAAAACAACGGCAACTGGGCGAAGACTCTTAAAGATTCTATCACTAATCCGGATTTTTTTGTTTACAGAGAGCGGTCCTTTGACGAAATCCTTCCCTGGGATTTTATCGACCATGGTATCTCAAAGGCCTTTCTTATTGAGGAATATCAAAAGGCCCTCCGAGCAGAAACATCCCCTCCGTGCCATGTAGGCCAGTGCAAGGCCTGTGGCGTCTGTGCGTAATCCTTACTTTTGAAGAAGACTCCTGATGTTTTGGGAAAGTTCCACCGTACGAAAAGGTTTTTGTATGAATCCGTCACAGCCCCGCCCCAATATCTCGCTGGCCTGGCCTTCTACGCTGTATCCACTCGAAAGGAGAACTTTGATACCAGGGTTGATTTGCTTCATCCTGTCGTAGACGTCGCCGCCATTCATCTCCGGCATGACCATGTCGAGAATGAGCAGGTCTATTTCATCCTTCTTTTCGCTGTAAATTTTTACGGCTTCTTTCCCGTCTCTGGCTGTCAAGACGCCATAACCCATGGATTCCAACAGTTGCTGTCCTACTTCCAGGATCATGCGTTCATCGTCAACCAGAAGGATCGTTTCGTGTCCTTTGGAGACCTCTTTATTGGGCTTAGGAATATCGGCCATGACTGCTTTGTCGGATGCCGGCAGATAAATCTTGAATGTCGTGCCAGCACCGATTTTGGAGTCCACATGGATATATCCGCCATGGCTCTTGACAATCCCATAGGCGGAAGCCAGCCCCAGGCCTGTGCCACGGCCCATCTCCTTGGTCGTAAAAAAGGGCTCGAAGATGCGCTCCATCGTCTTTTCATCCATCCCCGTGCCTGTGTCAGCAACCGTTAACAAGACATAGCAACCAGGTTTTGGCTCATAGAGCTTGCCTTCAATTTCCTTCAGGGTAGTATTTTGCGTGCTCAAGACAAGATGACCGCCGCCAGACATGGCGCCTGCCGCGTTCACATAGAGATTCAACAAGACTTGCTCGACTTGTCCCTCATCGACTTCTGTTGCGTGCAAGTCATCGGCCAGGTTTTTGTGAATGCAGATTTCCTTTTTGGTTCTGCCAAAAGTCTCGGCCGTCTCTTCCACTAACCGGTTCAAGTTGACGGTCCTGACCTCATATCTGCCCTTTCTGGCATAACCAAGAAGCTGGCCGGTCAGTTTGGCGCCGCTTTCGACGTGTTTTTCAATGCTACTGATTCTGTCATAATGGGGATGGCCGGGATCTATGTTGAGGAGGAGCAAAGAGACAGTTCCCTGTATGGCCATGAGGAGGTTGTTAAAATCATGGGCAATGCCACCTGCAAGGGTTCCGATGGCTTCCATTTTTTGTGCGTGCAGGAGCTGGGATTCCAAATGCTTTTGCGTGGTGATATCATTGAACACTACAATGGCGGTGCCTTCCTCGTCCCTGACAGGTGAAACGCTCAGTATTATTTCCTTTCCGTTCAGTTGAATGGTCGGATTTTCCCGAGTTTCTTGTGAGAGGATGTCCGATGCCCTTAGGAAGCTATTGACCTTCTCACGGACCGCCTGTGAAAAGAGGTCAGGGAAGTATGAACCTAGAAGCCTTTCCTCTGGAACCTCCAAGAGGCAGAGAGCGCTCGGATTGGCATAAACAACCCTTGAATCACGATTCAGTTCGAGAATTCCTTCTGACATACTCATCATGGTCACTTCCAGGTGTTTCTTGACCGAAAGCAGTTCCTTTGTGATTTCCCGAAAATGGACATCTTCAAGGCCAATGATTGTTTCAGGCGTGACTTCTGATCCTCCCAACTCAGCCTGATCCAAGGCAGCAAGAATATGTTTTGCCATTTCCGGAAACGGTCCTTTGGCGATACAGGCATGGGCGCCGAATTCAACGGAGTTCATGGTCTGTTCAGCGACAGCGGCGGAAAGAATAATGAGACGAACATCGCTTAGTTTGGGCATGCCGCGGATAATTTGGCATAATTTGTCTCCGCTGATATTTGGCATGACCAGATCGATAAAGGCCACGTCAGGAATGTAGTCTTCCAGAACCTCCAGAGCGGAAAGGCCGTCTTGTGCCGTTTTCACCTGGCAACCTTTTTTTTCGAGAAGTTGTGTCATGAACTTCAATATGACCGGGTGGTTGTCCACCACTAACACCTTCCTATTTCTCATCTCTTTCCTTCCCCCGCACCCTGTTTCTTCCCTCTTTTTTTGCTTTGTACAGGAAGTTATCCGCCTCTCTTATCAAGGCTTCTGAGGAGCTTTCCTTGTCAATGGATGGATCAAAGGACGCCACGCCAAGACTCGCCGTGATGGCGATATCCTGGCCATCTATGCGAGTTGTCCTTTGGGCAAAACATTTTCTCAATCTTTCGGCAACAACCAAGGCCTCCTCAGAATCTGTCTCGGAAAGGACAATGAGGAATTCTTCGCCGCCATACCTTGACATCCAATCAATTTTATGGCGGATTGTATTCTTGATGCAACGCACAACACTCCTTAAGACTGAATCGCCTGCCAGATGTCCAAAAGAATCGTTGATGCTTTTGAAGTGATCGATATCGCACATAATCAGGGACAGAGGATGCCCGTACCTTTTAGCCCTGGCCACTTCCTCAGGAAGACGGGTTGTCATGTAGCTGCGGTTGAAAGCTCCTGTAAGGGAATCTGTAATGGAAAGCACTCTGATATCTTCGTTGGCCTTTTTCAGGGACCTCTCAAGGTCCAGAATCCGTTTGCCGGTGTTTAGCCGTGCCATGAGTTCAGCGGGATGAAAGGGCTTGGTCAGATAATCGTCCGCTCCTGCATCCAAGGCGGCGATGATGTCGTCCCTGGAATCCCTGGCCGTCAGAAACACTATGTATACGTATCCTTGGCAAAAATGATTTCTGATAGCGCGACATAGTCCAAGGCCATCCATTTCCGGCATCATCCAGTCGGTCAAAACCATCGGAAAAAACGTTTTACGAAAGACATCCAAGGCCTCTTGTCCGTTTTGGGCGGTTACCACTTCGTGGCCGGCCTTCCTAAGGCTTTTTTCCAAGAGGCTCCGCGAGACTGGGTTGTCTTCGGCTATCAATATAGCGAAGTGATTTTCTGATTGTCCGGTCATGTTGGCATACGTTCCAGTGAGTTGAGTCCGTCCTTTGGCCTTCGTCCTCGTTGGTCCGGTTTCGGAATTAGCCTGTTCCATTGCCAAGCGAACCAGTCTGATTTTCCTTAAGCTCTTTGGCAATTATGGCGAGTTTCTGTCTTATTGAGCTGGCATCTCCCAGAGTTCCTTCCAGAACACGTTGTCGGGCATTCATCTCGATTCTTTTGGCGAGTCTATGCATATCTTCGAAACCAAGGCTGCCAGCTGCGCCTTTTATGGAGTGGGCTGCCTCAACTAGCTCCTCTGTGGCTCCAGCGGAAAGAGCTGACTCCAATTTGGCCAAATCAGAGGTCGTTGCCTCCAGAAAAATTTCGGCCAGTTCAAGAAATTCCTTTTCCTCCAAATCGAGATGTCTTGCCAATTCACTCAAGTTCACGACGGACTCCTTTGGAAACACCCATTTGCTTACAATTTCAAAGACTTTCTCTCTCTTGATCGGTTTTGATATGTAATCGTCCATGCCGGCTTCAAGGCATTGTTTGCGGTGCTCGTTCATAGCATGAGCGGTCATAGCAACGATCGGAACCCTAACAATTGACGATTGTGGTTGCGGTTCACCCGTTCCAAGTTCTGAGTTTAGACTTTCAAGTCTCCTGATCTCTTTTGTTGCTTGCAACCCGTCCATTTCCGGCATCTGGAGGTCCATGAATATCAAGTCGAATCGACCGGCTTCCGTGGTGTACATTTCAACGGCTTCTCGCCCGTTGTTGGCGAGTTCCACTTGGTATCCTGCCTTAGTCAACATTATCTCTGCCAAGTTCTGGTTGACCGGGTTGTCATCAACCAGCAGAATACGAACCGAATGCTTGGCGTCTTCAAGCATGGAATGTCGCGTTACAATGGCATCGCGTTGCTCCCCTGCCACGCCGTCTTGATCTTTCTTAAGAAGGGTTTCCATCATGTCCAGGATTTTCTGCCGTTGAACAGGCTTGGGTAAGAATCCGTCAAAGCCGGTTTCCAGGTATCTCTTTGCATCACGTTCTATTGAGGCAGAAATGGCAAGCAAGGGGATATGGGAAACCTGTGACTTGAGATCTCGAATTTGTCTTCCTATGTCATAGCCGCTTGTTGTTGGCATTTGAATGCTTATTACGCAAAGGTCAAAAGGATCGCCGGAAACCGAAGCGCCCTTCACGGTTGGCACGGCCTCTTCGCCCCTTGAGAGTCTAACAACGCGCATGCCGACGGATTCTGCAATGTGCGCTAAGATATCCAGGTTGCTTCTGTTGTCGTCAACCATGAGGACCTTCTTGCCGGCCAGCGATACGCGAGAGAGGCTTTTGGGCCTCTTGCTTTTGGCTCTTCCCAACCAGGCCGTAAAGTGAAAGGTGCTCCCGGGACCAGATTTGGACTGACTATCGCGTGTCGCCGATTGACGATTACTCTGGATTTTGGAATTGTCTTTGAGTCGGCCGTCAGCAGAGCTCACCACCCAGATCTCTCCGTCCATAAGCCTTGCGAGTCGGCTGCAGATGGATAAGCCAAGACCTGTTCCACCATATGTCCTCGTCATTGAACCGTCGCTCTGGGTGAAAACTTCAAAGATCGTTTCCAACTTGTCCTGCGGGATGCCTATGCCCGTGTCCCTGACACTCATGTGGAGTTTTATCCGGTCCTCCTGTTTTTCTTCAACGTCGAGGCGAAGCTCAATCTCCCCTTGCTCGGAGAACTTGGCGGCGTTTCCCACCAGGTTTAACATGACCTGTCGAAGCCGATGCGGGTCTCCGGTGACGTAGGCAGGAACTTCGTCGCCAATGCGGCAGAGTAGCTCAACAGGCTTGTCTGCAAGCTTCGGGCGAATCAATTGGCAGACGTCGAAAGCAGTCACTTCCGGGTCGAAGTCGATAGATTCAAGTTCCAATTGGCCTGCCTCTATCTTGGAGAAGTCTAGTGTATCGTTGATCAAAACGAGCAGGGAATCACTGCTATGTTTTATGATTCTTGCGTACTCAGCCTGTTCTTCATTCAGACCAGAATCGAGCAAGATATCAGTAAAACCGACGACCGCGTTCATGGGAGTACGAATCTCGTGGCTCATGTTGGCCAGAAATTCGCTCTTGGCCGTGCTTGCCATTTTTGCTTGCTCGGCCATCTCTTTGGCTCTTCCTATGGCTTCATGGAGTTGCTTGTTTGTGGTTTCCAGTTCCTGCCTGGCCGCTTCGACGGCTTTGTGCGCTTGGGCCATGTCTTCCATCATATTGATGGCTGATATTTGCATTCCCTCAAGCCGTTCTCTTTCCGTGGCAAGCTCCTGTTCGCGCTCCACAGCCTCCCCGAGTTTTTCGGCTAATCTTTCCCTCAACTCCTTTTCAGCCAATGCCTTTTCTTCGAGCCGCCTGAGGACCTCCTCGGTTTTCGCAAATTGTTGCACAACAAGCTCAGCCGTGATGTCCGATGCCCGCCGTGCGACCCGAACCTCATCCCTCAACAGGGCGTTTTCTTCCAGGATTTCGGTCGTTGATTCCTTTGCTACGTTTGTATTCATCTGTTCTGCTTAGGGTTCCTAACTTGATGGTCCGGCAATTTGCCTTTTCTAAGCGGCAAAGTCGCGCTGCATAAAATCGCGAAGCGATTTTATAATTTGTAACGCGCCATGTTACGCCCTCCCCTGATGGTGTGGACAGTGCAGACGAGACAGGCATCGAATGATCTCACCACATGTCCCAGCTCAACGGGATTGGATAGATCCTTGATTTTCGTGCCGACGAGGGCTTCTTCCCAGGGGCCTCTTATTTCATCGGAGTCACGAGGTGATGCATGCCAGGCCGTTGGAGTAATAATCTGATAGTGCTCGATTCGTCCGTTAGCTATCATCACCCAATGTCCGAGCGCTCCGCGAGTTGCCTGGGTCAGCCCGAAACCGTGGCCATCGGTGATCATGCCCGGGGATGCATAGAAATTCTCGACGCCTGCCAGTTCCGATAGCCAGACTTCCATGACCGGTATCGTTTCGGCAGGCCTGACAAGACGGGCAAGCTCCCGGGCAAAGACACTTGGACCGTCCCTGCCCACCAAATCTGCAAAGAGCGGATGCTCGGCGATAATCATTTCGGCCAGCGGACCTGTTTCGGCCGGAAAACCATCGTAGCGTGGCGCTTTGGCCCAGGAGTATTTCTTGCTTTCCTGTCCGCTGGCATAAGGGCGTGTTTCTCCCTCAAAAGGATGCTTGCCGCCATCATAATCCTCAAACCACGAATGGGCCACGTGTTCAGTTACCCTCTCCTGCTCAAAGGGGGTTACCTCGGCGCCCCTGGCGAATCCCGCGGGAACAAGACAACCGCCTTCTCTTGGACAGCATATTTCCGTGTCCTTTGGCACAGGAAGTGCTCCATAGCTAATGAAATTGCCATGTCCTTGTCCGATCTTGTCAAGACCGATTTTCCGGGCAAAGCGGAGGTAGAAACCGAGGTCACCCTCTCGGTGCGAGTCCTTCTCTTCAAGCCACATATCCAGATCTGGACAGCTCTTGACTTCCAACCAACGTTCCAGACTACAGCCGAGGACTTGCTTCTCGTACCAATTTCGATAACGTCTGAGGAAGTGCCAGCATTGCAGAAGGTCGCCAGTGCTCGGCATGGACGTGATGCCTCCCGGAACCATGTACGAAGAGTGCGGCCATTGTCCCCCGAGAATTGCGATGATCTCAATGACTTTTTTTGTCTCCTTTATGACCTCAATGACTGTCTCTCCTTTGAATGGCTCATATCGGCGCATGGCCTCGCGAAAGAGAGAGCATTCCTTGTATGCCGGATTAGCAAAGTCCGCAGCAAACATCAGAAGACCGTGACGTACGTCGCTTTGAAGGGTTTCAGTCATGAGGGCCAGATTCCGGACCTTCACAGCGCCTGGAGGAGCCTCGGCGCTTGAGATCATATCAAGAGCCAGGGCAGCGGCCGTCAGGTGGGCTGTGCCGCAAATGCCGCAGACACGGGGCGTAATTACCAGTCCGTCCAGAGAGCCTCGCCCGACAAGAATGTTTTCGAATCCGCGAAACATGGTCCCTGAACTCCATGCATCTGAGACGACTCCACCGTCAATTTCCACGCGAATCTCCAGGTCGCCCTCAACGCGGTTCAACGGAACATTCATGCTTATTTTTTTTGACATCTTTTGTCCCCCAGTTCCCTATATCTTTGTTTTTCTTTCTTTCAACCTCTTAGGAGCTGCGGCTGCGGCCATACCCTTGTAAGCCAGATAGTGGGCCCGGTCCACACCGTCCGGCAGTTGCAGGGGAATCCCCTCGATGTTTTGTGTTTCATAAAACGGATAGGATTGAGGAAAGTCGGGCCTGGTGCATCCGAAGCAAGGCACTCCGACTCGCGTCTTGGAGCTGCGTTGGTTCCAGAGTATCTTGTTGCATGGGCCGTAAGCCAGAGGGCCGTGGCAACCCATGTGAAAGAAGAGGCACCCTACTTCCCCGAAATCGTGCTCTTCCACCCGGTATTCGTGATACTCGTTGCGAGTGCAACCTTGGTGGACAAGCATACCGTACCACTCCAACGGCGCGTCGAATTGACTGAGGGGGATGGGATAACCAGAGATGAGCGCGGTCAAAATCCCGGCCACAACGTCACAATGGCATGGGCACCCGGGCAGGTTTATCACCTGGAGCCCGCCTTGTGTCGTAAAGGACTCTCCAAGAAATCCACCTTTGTCCCACTTGTGGTACTGGACACCAGTGGCTTCTACGTCTCCGTCCGCACCGATGCCTCCGAAGCTTGCACACGTGCCTACGGCAACAACAAACCTGGCCCGCTTCGCAAGCCCGGCAACAAGGTCTTTCTTGGGTTTGCCTCTAATCGTGTCGTACATGCCTGTGCCACCGGGTCCACGGATAATGGCGCCCTCTATACAGAGGATGTCTAACTGTTGGTGGCCTGAAAGCATCCTTTCGGTGAGTTTCTCGTGTTCAGACGGACTGCCGTTTGAGAGCGACGGATGCCAGAGTACCTCAATGTCGAGGAGCCCGAGAAGCTCAATAAGGTCCGGCGACTCCAGACCGAGTAGTGACATGCTGTCTCCTCCGCATCCTCCGCATTGCAACCAGTAAAGCGTTGTGGACATGTTTTCCCCCTTGGGATCAGGCCTGCAGGTGCGTGCTTCCGGAAAGGAGCTCCGCCACCTGTTGTGGCGCCTCGTATTTGGGTTCTTCTTGGAGAGTGGTCAACAGATCGTTTACTTCTTGCTTCAGCTCCACCATGCGTTTTTCCCTGGCTACGGAGTCAGAGAGCAGGACCTCAAGGCGCCGTTTTGCCTCAGAAACCTCGGCAAGCGCCTTTTCCGACTTGTCTCTTTCAGCCTCAGCGTTCTTCAGGGCCGCTCGTGAGGCTTCCCTGGCTAGGGACAACTCCTTTACATGCACATTGAGACGTCTGTCAGCGCGCTTTTCTTCGGTGATATCAGTTGCAACCCCCTCGATGTAGCCGTCTTCCGGATAGATGCGGGCCGTGTAGCGGACCCAAAAGACAGAACCGTCTTTTCGCGTGATACGTGCCTCGAAATTGTTGACCTTCCCGGTCGCCTTAAGCAAAGCCAGCATCCGTTCACGGGTTCCAGGATCCGCGTAATGTTCTGATACGACATACTCAGCCGCAAACTCCTTGCTGGAATCATAGCCAAACATCCTGGCGATGCGATCATTACCTTCCAATACCTTGCCGTCCTTGATCCTCGTTCGAAACAATCCCACCTGGGCATTATTGAAGAGATTCCTGAATTTTTTCTCGCTTCCCCGCAAAGCCTTCTGGGCGCGTTTCAGATCTGATATGTCCATGAAGCAATCGATGATGTGTTCTCGACCGTCCAGTGTGACGGGAATCGCAGTCTTAAGAATCGGCAAGGCATCTCCCTTTGCTGTAGGCAGAACGCTTTCTGACTGGCCCAGAGCTTCTCCGAGATCGGTGATGGGGCATTGTCCGACCTCAGCGGGGCATATGCACTGGTGACAGACCCGGCCAATAATTTGTTCTTTGGGGACACCTACCATTTGTGCTCCGACAGGGTTTATATCAATGATCACATGTTGTTCCACATCGATAACCGCGACTCCCATTGGCACTGATTCTAATATGGTCTTTAAACGCTCTTCGCTTTCCCTCAGTTGCTTTTCGGCTTTCTTGCGCTTTGAGTCGATCTGCAAACTGCGCCAGACGATGTATATTGACAAGATCGCTATGATTGCCAGGATCGCCAAGGATACCAGTGTCAGTTTTCGGGTGATGGATACGATCTCGGTCCGAACATCTTCAAGATAGATGCCCGTGCCAATGATCCAGCCCCATGGTTCAAACTTTTTCACGTATGACAGCTTAGGCACAATTCGGTCAGGGTCGTCTTTCCATTGCCACATGTAGTCAACGTATCCATCGCCTGTGTCTCTCACAGCATTAACAAAGGCCACAAAAAGACGCTTGCCGTTGGGGTCGGAAAAAGCTGTCAAGTCCTTGCCATCAAGGTCAGGCCGATAAGGATGCATGATCATGCGGGGATACATGTCATTGATCCAGAAATAGTCTTTCATGTCAGGGCCATATCTTATGTTTCGAATATGCTCTATGGCTCGCGCCTGGGCCTCTTCGCGCGTCAAACGACCCGCTTTTTGCTCAGATTCACAAATGGAGAATGAACTCCATGCCGCTTCGGTCAATTGCCGGATCATCTCCCTTTTTCGTTCTATGATATTGGCTTTCAAGGTTGGGAGGACAATCAAGTAGATGGCGGAGATGAACAAGACAATGCTCAACATGGATGGCACAATGATCCGCATTAAGGGTGTTTTCCGCGGACTGCTCCCGCGCCGCCTATATGTCATCGTGCGCCTCCTGCCTCCAGCGGTTATTAGTTTGCTGGGCGCCAGAGAGCGGAGCTTGTTCATGGAAGGCCAATTTGGTGGATCCGTTTTCAGGCCACGAGAAACTCCCATGGCCTTTCCGGTTACTCGCGGACTGCCCTGAACGTGCATGATCTTCATTATTCATCCATTCAGGGACGGGCAGTTTATAGTATGCCAGTATCCTGACCGCTTCCTTGACAGGGACCTTCAGGTTCTGGCCTATGTGATAGGCCCTGATATGGCCTTTCTTGATCCAGTTTCGGATGGTCTGACGCGTGACCCCCAGCAAAACCCCCAACTCTCGTGTAGATACAAATTTATTATCCATCTGTTTCATTGCTCCTATTGATTTGTGCTTTTCCCGTTTTGCCGGTTTTTCTGCAATAGGAGTGCCAAGGGGAACACACTGCAGTGAATTTCAACCTAAAGGCCGGTGGGAAGGGAAGTGTGGGCAAAGGCGATACAGGGTGGCGGGGGATCCGTGAATTGAACAAGGCCCGCACAGCTGGACCAAGAAACCTGTCAAATGAGCAAGGTTGCGTCAACAATTTGACACGACACGGTTTCCAATTTGACGAACAAAAAAAAGCCCTGTTAGGGGCCTTTCCTAACAGGGCCAAAAAGGAGGTATGAAGGAAGGGAAGGAGGAGAAACTTCAACCTCTTTTCATAAGGAGTTAATAGCAATTATTATGCCACAATGCCGTTATTTTTTCCAATGCCAGCATGCGCATCTTCAACTCTGTGCCGCCCGAAAACCCTCCGGGTGACCCGTTCGCCCGAACGATGCGGTGACACGGGATGAGCACCGGGAAGGGATTGCGGGCAAGCGTGGTTCCCACAAATCGGCAGGCCCTTGGCCGGCCAACTTGTTCGGCTATTTGACCATAGGTTAGAGTTGATCCACGGGGAACAGCGCTTACAGCTTTCAACGCTAAGAGTTGTAAAGGCGTGAGGCTACTCAGGTCCAGGAGTCTCCAGGGAGGCTCCAAAGGGGAACCGTTAAAATAGGCCTGAATATCCTGGCAGAGATTAGAGGCCTCGCGCGTGCGTGCCGCCGAGGCAGGACCTGTGCCCAGTATGTGTCTCTTGAGGAGGCTCTTTTTGCTGTGAGGCAGAAAAACCCGTTTGACAAGGAACGGCTTTTTTGCAAACAGGATTCCAGCATATCCGAATGCTGTAGGGAATATATAATAATACATCTTGTTAGATTATGAGTAATCCCAGGGCGCTGCCGTATAGGGCCGGTTCTATCGCTAGTTGGTGATTGGTTACGCCAGATTGTCTTTTTCATCAAAGGCAATGGGTTCCCATGAGCTCACTATGCTGAGATCGGGATTGGACAGGACTTTTTCTTCAAGGACCCGTGATACCAGCAAGTTGTCAAGGGCCAGGGTGTTTTTGATACGAACGATCCTGGCTTTTTCGGGCTTTACCTGGCCGATCGTCTTGAGGCAGCTTTCCAGGCATTGGCGATCTGTCTCAAAGTGCATGGGAATTGCTGCCTTTTCAGGAGAGATGGCGGTCAGGGCATTCACATAAGTCTTTTCAAGATCCAGGGCGTCTACGAGGCGCTGGGTTGTAAAGTCTGCCAGCCCGATTCCATTGCCGTTTCCGTTTGTTTCTGGACTCAAGTCTCTCACAAATATCCGTTTCACGTGAGGGGCCTTGAAGAAGTCACCCACGATATCCCGATGCCTGCCGGTTACATTGGAGTCCATGCCAATACCGCTGATGTCCTTGCCCATTTCATCAATGATCAGTATGTCGATTGGGTCAAAAGGGATGCGGGGCATCATGAAGCGGGCATCTTCCAGCAAGGCATGTTCTGCTTCAAACCAGTTCTTTGCTTCTACAGCACAGGTTCGGGCCACATCCTTGTAGCCGTCTTCTACTATGGCAAGCCCAAAAAGGACGGATTTGGTTTTGAGTATGTGACGCGCCGCATCTTGTAAGATGTCAAAGGTATTGTGGACTGCGGCGCGGTGGTAGAGGACAGCTCCTTGCCCCTTGCCCAGTCCTATGGTGAGTATTTTGGTGAGGCCACTCTCAATGTAGCCGTCAAATTTTGTGTGAGGTTTCACCCTGTTGATTACGACAATGTGATTAGCCTCGGCTGCACGCCTGTCCATGACCAGAGGCATGCCGATATCCAGCTTGCCGATCTCGACAACATCAACTCCGGCATTTATGGGCACACCCATGGACGACTCTGTGATGCCCAGATTTGCCAGAACCGAGATCTCCCCTTCTGTTGTATTGCCTCCGTGGCTTCCCATGGCAGGAACAATGAATGGCTCCAGGCCTCGCTCCTTGAGGAACCTCACGCATTGATACACAATGAGGGAAATCTGACTGATGCTTCGACTTCCCACGCCAATGGCTACAGACTCCCCGGGTCTTGACGATATCTTTGGCACAAGGCATTGGAGTTCTGTCTCCACTGCGGGAGAAACATTTTCAACCTTCTTCGCATGGAGTTTCTGCCGTACGAGGGCCATTTCAGGGTAAGTCAAAGGGGGCCTCCGTCGATCTGATCATGGGTTACATAGAGTATGCGAAGTGTTTACGGGCAAGTTTCCTGGTACAGCACAAAGGTTGGAGGAGCGGCCCCTTGGGCCTTGAGGTTTGAGGCAAAAGGGCCTCAGGCGATCCCTCTCTGACCTCAAACGTGCTGCAGCCCGATCAAGCAGTCATGAGATAAAAAGTTTCAGTATATATAGAACCCCCTCCCTGTTTTGCGGCCGAGATATCCGGCATCCACGTATTTCTTGAGAAGAGGACAGGGTCGGTATTTGGAATCTCCAAAGCCATTGTGAAGGACTTCGAGGATAGACAGGCACGTGTCGAGCCCTATCAAGTCTGCCAGCGCCAGGGGGCCCATTGGATGATTCATGCCCAGCTTCATGACCGAGTCAATGGCTTCGGCTGTTCCCACACCTTCATACAAGGCAAAGATGGCCTCATTGATCATGGGCAGGAGGATGCGATTGGATATGAAGCCCGGAAAGTCATTGGCTGCAACCGCCACTTTTTTGAGCCTGACAGCCAGATCTTTGGTAGTTTCAAAGGTCTCTTCAGATGTGGCAAGTCCCCGGATGACTTCAACCAATTTCATGATAGGCACGGGATTCATGAAATGCATTCCAATGACCTCAGGGGGTCGTTTCGTGGCAGCCGCAATGCGTGTGATCGGAATGGAAGATGTATTGCTTGCCAAGATACAACCCGGCATGCAGATCTCATCCAATTGCTTGAAAATATCCAATTTTAGGGCTTCGTTTTCAATCACGGCTTCCACGACAAAATCCGTATTTCCCAGGGCGCTAATTTCAATCGTGGTTTGTATCCGTCCGAGAGCTGCTTTTTTTTCCTCTTCACTGATGCGGTCTTTTTTTAGGAGGCTCGACAGGCTCTTCTCAATACTCTTCATGCCGCGGTCCAGAAAGGCGTTTTCTATGTCATTCATAATCACGGATAGTCCGTTCATGGCAGCCACCTGTGCGATCCCCGCGCCCATCTGGCCCGCTCCCACAACTCCGATTTTTTGAATCATGATTCTCCTCCGTGCAACCAGGGTTTTTCAAGTGGTGACAAGATATAGATCCCCTCTTCGTTCTTTTTGTATCCAAGATCCTGCAAGTCCTTTTCGCTCTCAACGCGAATAAGGTGAGGCATCATTTCTTCCGTCTCTTCTCTACTGAAATTGTAAACATGGTCCTCCAGAAAAACATAGGCCGGTTCCATGCCGTGAGCAGGCTTTACGTAAAAGGGATACTCATAGGCATCAACGCCATTGGCTTCGCAGCGGGCAATAGGTTTTTCATCCATAGTTGTACGTCTCCTGCGGGAATAAGTCTTTACAACACAATTGAAGAGAGTGGATAACCTAAGGCTCAATCGGATAGTTGAGGAGAGGGGTTGCGCAAGCCTGCAAAGAGCAGCCCTCCCGCCCGTGAGGGCGGGAGGGCTTTGAGTCGATTTCTTGCCGTATCAAGGACGAGATACGAGCCGTCTGCTTTACATTATGTTTCTTCTACAGTAATTGCCCCTTGCTCACAAACCTCGACGCAGCTTTCACAACCCAGACACTCATCTGCGTTCACGGGCTCGGATTTCTCATCTTGGAGCTCGAAAACTTCCACAGGACAGACTTCAACACACTCTCCACAGCCCGTGCATTTGTCTTTGTCCACTGTCGGCGTAAACATAAGATCAACCCTCCTTTCTCATAGTTATTTCACTAGGTTTTACGTCCAGAACGGTGTTTTAGCCCTCTTTTCTTTTTCGTTGTGGCCTATACACCAATTAGGCGAGGCCGTCAAGTTTTCTTGGAAATTTTTTATTATTTCCTAACCCCGGAATGCTCAGCCAAGTTCCACCAAGCCGACCAAGCCGTTGGTGATGCCTTCAGCTTTGTTGCCTGGTCTGTCCGTGCCACACCTGCGGCTCAGCAGGCTACAAGCTCCCTCATGGGGTACCAAGTACCAGCGAAAAGAGGCTGTACGGTCAGCCGACTTGGTTCGGGAGTTTTCCCGGCTGTGCACCGTGGCCTCTATTTGATGACCTGCCTGATCAGTATGCCGTTGTGTTTCGTCGTTCCATGGCGTCGTGAGCAGCGCATGAAGGACCTTCCGAATAAGGTTTTTCCACTGGACTTGATCCAGAGACGGTTGCGTGATGGGTATTTCAAAGTTCAACACCTCGGCCTTTTCTTCCACGCAATCGAGAAGAAAGGCCAGCGATGAGGGAGAGTCTGTCAAAAGAAGGCTCAGTTCAACGGGGTCTTTCTGAAACAGGTGGTTCCAGGCAGCCATGCGATTTTCTATCAGGAACTCTCCCAGGTCTTGCTTCGATGCCAAAAACGGTTCTTTAGAAACCTGACTGTGGCCTTCTTCAGGTTGGCCGATATCAAAAAGGGCTTGCAAGGCGTCCTGCTGCGCTTTGACTTCCTTTAACTGCTCTTGCAATTCCCTGGATTGCTGGTCGAATTCCTGGGCCAGGTGGAGAAATAGCTGGAGAGCAAGGTCTGTATTCCCGGATTTATCCACGTCGTTATCGGAGAGGCCCTTTATTTCAGAGACCATTTTCGGAGTCACGGGATCAACCGGGGCAATTTTGCCTCCCATCTCCTTCAGATAGGCCAGATCAGCATCTTGATTCAAGAGACCCCATGTCTTCCAGTGCCTCAGTTCAGCCATGAGGGCTTTCTCATCGATGACTTCTGCAAAGGGGGTATGGATGTCCAATAACCCCTTGTCAATCCACGGCCGCAGACCCTCTTGGGGTGCAGAACCCACGGGCCGGTAGAGAACTACACGGTGAAAACAGAATGAAAGAACCTCCACCAGTGAGGGCGTTATACAAGTAAACGGGAAATATGTAGCAGATAATAAGGGCCTCATCATAGACCTCATTTGTACAATAGTGATATCGCATGCATAATATGTGATACACGATGCCAGATGCCGGATGCCAGTCGAACATAGAAGGCATCAGGTATCCGGCATCAGGGATCAGGATCCAATCTTCTTATCCTTAACTTCCACTCCCATGTTTTTGATACGCTTCCTGATCTCGTCAGCAAGGGCCCAGTCTTTCTTGCCTCTTGCTTCTTCTCGCTGGCGGACAAGCTCTTGTATGTGGGCATCCGTTGCCGGTTCTTTGAAATCAAAGATACCAAGAATCTCATTGATCTTCTTAAAGGCATCCTTGATGCGCCTCGCGCCAGTTTCATCTACCTCTTTTCTAGCCACTAACCGATTGATTTGTCTAACGATCCGGAAAATCGCCGCCATGGCGGGGGAGATATCCAGGTCGTCATCCATGGCATCTGTAAAACTGGTTCTTATGTCGTAAAGAAGCTGGTCCAATTCACTGAAAGGTCGTCCACCTTCTAAGCTGTTTAACATGTGCACGCATTCGTCGAGCCTGCGGATAGCGCCGTTTGCCTGATCGAGAGCTTCATAGGAAAAGTTCAGAGGTTTGCGGTAATAGTGAGACAATAGCCAATACCGAATAACGCGGCCGCTGTATCCTCGGTCCAAAAGGTCTCGAACATACGGCATGTCGGGTCCTGCGTGAGCCTTTTTCCCACGGGAAAGCACCAATTCGTTGAGTATCCAATAACGTGCAAGGGGTTTGCCGGTGAGGGCGCTGCAAACGGCTACCTCATTTTCATGATGGGGGAAAACGAGGTCCCGGCTGCTTGTATAGATGTCAAAGGTCTCCCCGAGATATTTCAAGGCCATTGCGGCCGACTCAATGTGCCAACTCGGTCTTACATTGCCCCAGTCGGTCTTTGTATAGACCCCCCGCCTGAGTTCGGAGAGTTTGGCCCTCTTAAAGAGTGTAAAATCCCTTGGGTTGGCTTTTTCGTACTCGTCCAGGTCTACTGTGGAGCCGAGCTTGATCTTGTCAAGATCAATGCCGGAAAGTTTGCCGTAGTCCGTGAATCTGGATATATCAAAATAGACAGATTGGAGCTTCTCATAGGCAAACCCTTTTTCAAGAAGCCTCGCAGTCAATGCCACCATATCGTCAATGTGTTCACTCGCTCTGGGATAGTGTGTGGCAGGTTTGACACCCAAGACCGCCATATCTTGGAAAAAGGCTTGCACATGCTGGTCAGTGAAGGGTTTGATCTCCATGCCTGCCTGCTCAGATCCCTGGATGGTCTTGTCATCAAGGTCCGTGATGTTCACCACATGGGTTACTGCATATCCCTTGTATTCGAGATAGCGACGGAGAAGGTCGGCAAGGACAAAACGGCGACACTCTCCGATATGGAGGCGATCATGCACTGTTGGACCGCATGTGTAGATGGAGACGTTCCCGGGGCTAAGGGGCTCCAGGGGATCCTTGGTGCGAGTGAGTGTATTGTAAAACCTCAGGTTAGTCTCTTCTCGTACAGCAAAGAGGGATGTACTCAAGTAGCGATCGCCACCATCGGGTAAAATAACCACCACCACGCCATCGGACATCGGTTTGACCTCTTCCAGCGCAATTGCCATTGCAGCGCCGGAACTCATACCGGAAAATATGCCTTCTTCCCTGGCAAGGCGGCGGGCCATTTCAAAGGCCACTTCATCATCCACATTTACCTTTTTGTCAAGGCGTTCCTTTTCATATATCTCAGGCCGATAAGACTCCTTCATGTTCTTAAGGCCCTGAATCTTATGACCAAGATAGGGTTCAACACCCACAATCCGGATGTCGGGGTTGTATTGTTTCAATCGCCTTGACGTTCCCATGACAGTGCCCGTGGTTCCCATGGTTGCCACGAGCATCGTAATTTTGCCCTGGGTTTGTTCCCATATTTCTGGCCCGGTGCTGTCGTAGTGGGCCCGCCAGTTCGCTTCACTGTTGAACTGATCGGTCATGAAATAGGTTTCGGGGTGTTCCCGGGCCAGGCGATAGGCCTCCTCTATGGCTCCGTCCGTGCCAAGACGCTCTGCGGTGAGACGGATTTCAGCTCCCATTGCGTGAAGGATCTGGCGGCGTTCCACACTGGCAGATTCAGACATGGTTAGAAGAAGGCGGTATCCTTTCACAGCACAGACCAGGGCCAGGCCTATGCCCGTATTGCCGCTGGTGGCCTCCAATACGACCTTGCTCTTTGTCAAGGCGCCGGATGCCTCTCCAGCTTCGATCATGGCCCTGGCGATCCGATCTTTTATGGAACCGCCGGGGTTGAAATATTCAAGCTTAGCCAGGAGAGTAACTTTGGGGTTGGGCTGCTTGATTTCAACCAGCGGTGTATGGCCGATGTTGTCTAGGATGGAATGCGTCATTCGCTATTTAGTGCTGGTAAATCGTGATGCCGGATACCGGATGCCAGATGACGCGTGGGAATCAAGAACACCATTATAGAGACATTTTTCAAGGGCTACCCACGTAATATTTTTTTTGAAACTTTGTTCTAGCATAGAGCACGGATCTGGTATCGGGCGTCAGGCATCTGGAATCCATTGTCAGATTTCCGTTCCACGTTTTTCAATTCGCGATTTCGGATTTGATCTGATCCGCCAGTTCCTTGATCTTTTCCATGTCGCCCGGCGCCAGATTCCATTGCGAGACGGTTAATCCGTCCCCGGACCACCTGGGAACAATGTGCACATGAAGATGTGGCACAACCTGATTGGCAGCTTCGCCGTTTAGCTGCAATATATTGATCCCCTCAGGGGCGAGCGTCTTCTGAACAGCGGCCGCTAGTTTATGCGTGGCAGACATGACCGCTAAAAAATCGGCTTCAGTTATTTTATGGATGGTAGCGGCATGTGCTTTCGGGATAATAAGAAGATGGCCGTCATTCAGAGGGTTTATGTCCATGAAGGCTAGTGTCCTGTCATCCTCATAAATCTTCACAGACGGGATCTCACCGGCCACTATTTTACAGAATATGCAATCCATGGCTGACCTCCTCGCAAAAAAGAGTTCTTAGTATACCAAAAAGCATGAAATCGCAAAGAGTGTAAAGTTTATTTTTAGAAAAGGAACAGGCCCCAGTCAAGAAAAATTCCAGATCCGCCACGGCAATATTAAAACAAATACCGGGGCTTCGAGAAAAACTGTCTTATCCAGGTCTATTATATTGGCCACCATAAGGATGTTTACGAACAATTCAGACTTCTATTGAATAAGCTCAGTGAACCAAAGTGTGCCAAGTCTAAAAGTGAACATACCCGCCGGACTTGACAGGCACCTTCCCGTTTTCTGTCTCAAGCCGGATGCCGTCGTTCTGGACGATGGCGCCTATTCTCACCGGCGATCTGCTTGTGACTCTTGCGGCGAGAGATAAGATCTGGTTTCTTCCATCACGGGAGGCCGCAAATAACATCTCATAGTCCTCACCGCCATGAAGAGCCCACTCGACGGGGTTTTTTCCTGTCTCGGCGGCCAGTTTCAGCAAATTGCTCGACATGGGTATAGAAGACCCCTGGAGCTCCGATCCCACGCCGCTTTGCTCGCAGATATGGCCAAGGTCTTTGGCAATACCATCTGAGATATCGATCATGGCGTGCACGAGACCACTTTGTGCCAGGGCTTTCCCCAACTTAAGTGGAGGCATCGGTTTTTGGTGGGCTTGCACAAGGGATTCGTATTCGGGAGATACATCAAGACCTTGGTTTTGAAGGAGAAACAGCCCTGCGGCTGCATTGCCCAGCGGGCCGGTCACCCACACGTCGTCTCCGACCCTGGCTCCGGAGCGGTACACGACGCGTTCTTTCAGGCAGTCTCCCAGCAGCGTTATCGTAACGACCGCAGATGAAGGGCTCTCCACCGTGTCCCCTCCGGCCAGGACAATGCCGGTCTTATCGGCAAGTGTCTTGAATCCTGCCATGAATGATTCCAAAAAGCTTACCTTTGTCCCTGACTTCAAGCCGATAGAGAGAAATGCTGTGTGTGGGGCGCCACCCATGGCGGCAATGTCGCTGATATTCGCGGCAAGGGCCTTCCAGCCAAGGGCCTCCGGGGGCATGGTATGGGCGGTGAAGTGGATCCCTTCAATAAGAGTGTCTGTTGTTACCAAGAGAACGCTGTCTCCCGCGGTTTCCAGGACCGCGCAGTCATCGCCGATCCCCTTTTTCAAGCGAGATGGTAGTTCTTTGGGGGCATTCGCCTCCATAAGCCGGATAATGCCAGCCTCGCCTAAGTCACCTAAGGTTTTGTTTCTCGTCATTGTTTTGAAACAGATGGCCTGGCCAAGTAATGAAATAGCTCAGCAATTCAATGTGATCCGCCCAACGTCCTGTTAAGCACAGGGTCAATAGCCCTCATCTCAATAGGGCATGATGACTCCCCTTATGGACCCAGGGCATCTTCCATTCTTCTTATCATTTCGGCTGGTTTCAAGAAACCGGTGATCTTCAGGCTATTCAGTTCTTCTCCCTTGGCGCTCATGAAAACCACAGTAGGGAGGCCTGATATCTTGAACTTCCTTATCAGGTGGGTCCGTTTGCTGTCCGGTGATGTAGCATCTACTCTCACCATAGTGAACCCCTTTGATTTTTCTACAATCCTCTTGTCTGAGAATGTTTTGTGGTCCAGTTCCTTGCAGGCGGCGCACCAATCCGCGTAGAAGTCGATCAGGACGGGTTTGTTTTCACTTCGCAACTGTTTAATGGATTGATTGTCATAATTAATCCAATTAATGGCTCCTGACTTTCGTTGTAAGGCCCGGTCAACAAGAAATACACCTGCAAGGATGAGCAGGCAGCCGAAAATAACACGAATGATCTTAAATGCTCGACTGTATCCCTCGCCATGTTCCAGGAAGCCGAGCAAAAGCCCGCCGAAAATACCCAGGACACCCAGATAGAAACCCTGCTGGTCACTGGCCTGTTTTGCCTGTGGCACCAGGAAATATAGGGCCACGCCGATCAAGAGGACGCCAAAGAGCTTACGTATCCAGACCATCCACACGCCGGATTTCGGTAAACGGCTCAAGAGCCCGGAAGACACGGCCAGGAAGATATAAGGGACCCCCAGCCCCAAGCCCATGACAAAAAAGAGCAATGTGCCTTTTACTACCATGCCGAGCTTGGCGACAATGCCGACCAGCCCGATTATGATGCCGGCCGCACAGGGAGCAATAATTACTCCTACGGTCAATCCCATGACAAAAGAGCCAATGGCGCCTTGTCGTGATTTGCCCGCATATGTCATCAAAGACGAGGGGACCGTGATTTCAAATGCCCCAAACATGCTGGCCGCCATGGATAGAATAATGATGGTGACAAAGATCACAAACCAGGGGCTTTGGAACAAGAACCCCCACTGCCTGCCTGCAAGAGCGGAGATCAAACCCAGAATGGAGAAAACGATCGCAATTCCTGCTACGTAGTATAGAGCGAGAACGAACGTCCTCATCTTTTTTCGCTCACTTTGAGCCCCAAAGAAGCTGACCGTTATTGGGATAACGGGATAGACGCAAGGGGTCAGGTTCAAGGCAAGTCCAAAGAGGAAAAAAGCGATGACAGCATAGATGAGGCCTTTTTCAATGACCTGCTTGGCGTGTAGTTCATCCCTGCTTAAACCCTCCCCCTTTGAGGGGGAGAGTAGGGTGGGGGTGGAGGCTTTCTGTTCGAAGATATATTTGTTGATCAGCTTGATCGGTTCGTCTGTGTTCACAACCTTAAGGCGTATCTCAAAGCCAACAGACTTGGGCATGAAACAAGTCTGATCGTTACAGGCCTGATAAGCCAGAATTCCCGAAACCTTCACATCTCCTGGAGGAATATCATTGGAAAGCCGGCCCTGGGAAAAGATGGAAATTTTTCCGTTATAAACAGATGCCTTGCTTGTGGAAAAAGAGAATGATTTTAACTCTGGAACCGGATAACTTACAGGGCTCAAGGTAATCCCTTCCTCTTCATCAAACCTGACAACCGTTGGAACAAGAAACTGGTCAGTCGGGTTGTGGCTGTTTATGTGAAAGCCTGGTTTGATGTCTGCGATGATGGCTATCCGAAAGGACCCTTCAGGATGTATGGACTCATGAGATGCATAGGCTTCCACTTGTACGATCTCGGAATCCTTCGGGTTCTGTTTGGTCGATGAAGTAGCGGGCAGACCCAGCAAGAAGAGCGTGGCGGCACCCAGCAAGGTGAGTCTGACCGTCGAATTCATGATCAACTTAACCTGCACAAGATTTCTCCCCACGGTCGAAATGACAGAAAAAGGAGTAGGAGGTGACTATTACGGGTGGACTACCCAAAAAAACAAGTCAGAAATCAATTGACAACACAAGGCAGTGTTTGATTCAGGCACGGAAACTACTCAACACAACTTCTGTAACCACTTTGTGCACGGTTTCAGGGTCTTTTGACGCATCTATCACTCGAAAGCGTTCAGGTTCGAGTTTGGCCATGGCCAGATAACCCTGGCGGACCTTTTCGTGAAAGGCCAGGGCCTCCTTTTCAAAACGATCTTCCCGAACGTGCGTTGATTGGGTGTTGATGCGCTCCCACGCCCGCTTCAGGCCAAGGTCAACCGGCAGATCCAGAATGATGGTGAGGTCCGGTTTGAGGCTGCCGACCACCATGTGATGCATTCGCTCAATGACTTCAAGATCAAAGCCCCTTGCGTAGCCCTGATACACGGTAGTGGCGTCAAAGAACCGGTCTGAGACTACCACCTTATTGGCTTGCAGTGCGGGCTCAATGATTTCACGGACGTGCTGTGCGCGGTCAGCCTCGTACAAGAGAAGCTCCGTTATGGATAACATGGAGCTGTGGCTGGAGTCCAGAAGGATGGCGCGGATCTTTTCCCCGATCTTGGTTGCACCGGGCTCCCGGGTCGTGATGCAATCATAGCCCTTTGCCTGCAGCACAGGCATGAGAAGCCTTATCTGAGTGCTTTTTCCCGAACCCTCAATTCCTTCAAAGGTAATAAACATTTTTCATTTTTCATTGATCACTTGTCATTGGTCGCCGACTTCGCCAGCCTACTCCGCCGAAGTGGCAACGGCTACGAAGGCCGGGAAGTAGCCTTTTCAGCCGTCGTAGCCAAAGCTACTATGGCGAAGTCGGCGGCTACGAGCTCTCCGCCCGCCTGCGGGCCGAAGCCTATGGCGGAGAGCCCGAAGGCTACGGCCCGC